>NZ_CAWNIB010000307.1:0-14340 GCF_963874405.1 Vibrio sp. V08_P9A1T1 | reverse complement strand
CTCTGCATGGTAGTGGCTTAATTCGCTAAATAGGATCGGTTCAACCTTATTGATTAACAAGCGGCAGAACTTTCGTCCCTCTTCCAACGTACTCACCTCGACAATAGAGCCAACTTGGTAGTGCTTTTCGCTCTCATCACGAATGGTGATCACTTTCTTTTTCGCCAAAATATCCGCTTCAAAACGAGCGAAAAAAGTCATTTCTGTTGGAGCTGTCATCGCATTTTCTCTTTATTATTTAAACCACAAGTTACCATTTACAACACAGGTTACTATTTACAACACAAGTTACGACGCCATCTTACCGTGACACTGACCCTTTGTCGTCGATAGCTGCTTCACCAATTCACAGTTTTGGCCGATGATGATCGCAAAGCCTTATCTAAATATTGCATTTCCCAGCGACTTCGTTAATTATTTGTATATTCAAATAAAACTCATCATGCCCATGTCAAGCTCACCACTTTATAGACAAATAAAACAATTTATTTTAGATAACATTGAATCCGGACACTGGCCTGTCGGCCAACGCATAAGCACCGAGCTAGAACTGACTGAGCAATTTAATGTGAGTCGGATGACGGTGAATAAAGCGATACGGGATCTGGTAGCTGATGGAAAACTGCAACGCCGACCAAGGCTAGGTACTTTTGTTTGCGCTGTAGAAGACAAAGCGGAATCACCGCTACTTGATATTCGTAATATTGCTGACGAGGTCGCTAGCCGAGGGAAGCAATATCGCAGTAAAGTCTTAAAGCAACTTGCGTTAACAGCAGATGAAAGTGTCGCTATCAAACTCGGCGTCATGCTAGGATCTTCTGTTTTTTATAGTGAAATCATTCACTTTGCTAATGACACTCCGATACAACTGGAAGTGCGCTGGGTCAATAGCCGCTACGCGCCCCACTATCTTGAACAAAACTTCTCGTTCATGACGCCCAATCAATATCTTTCACAAAACTGCCCATTAAGTGCCATTGAGCACACTGTTGAAGCCATTATTGCCGATCATCACATCAAACAATTGTTGCAGTTGGCCGTCAATGAACCCTGTTTACTACTTAATCGCCGCACTTGGAGTGGCGATAAGTTAGTCAGCTCTGCACTGCTTTATCACCCGGGCTCTAAATACAAATTAACCTCTAAAGTGATGCTCGATTAACGCTAAACATTTCAACATTCGATCACACTTTTGCAACATTCATCTTGCACCGCCTGCGCTTTTGTCTTATTTATTTGTATATACATTTAAATCAGCAGCGCACTAAGCGATAACGGTGACAATAAAGATGGATCTAATACTGACCAACGCGCGTATCGTCAGCATGGAACAAGGAGAGCTTGGCTATCAGCCTAGCTCTCCTAAAACTGTGGTGATAAAAGCGGGCAAAATTGACGCCTACTTTGATAGCCACATTCCCATCGCCGCCGCGCCAGAACACAAAGTCATAGATTGCCAAGGCAAGCTTATCACTCCGGGGTTGATAGATTGCCATACTCACCTTATCTATGCCGGTAACCGCGCCAATGAGTTTGAAATGCGCTTGCAAGGTGTTCCCTACCCAGCGATCGCCAAGCAAGGCGGCGGTATTTTATCAACCGTCCACGCCACCCGCACCGCATCCATTGACCAATTGGTTGAGTTGGCACTACCAAGGTTAGAGGGGTTGCTGCGTTCCGGTGTCACATCCGTTGAGATCAAATCGGGCTACGGTTTAACGCTCCATGATGAGATAAAAATGCTCAAAGCGGCTAAGCACCTTGAGGATCATCGCCGCATTAAAGTCGTCACAACACTGCTCGCCGCTCACGCCATTCCACCAGAATATCAACACCGATCAGACGATTATGTTGAGCATATTTGTCAGGAAATCATCCCTCTGGTGGCCGAACAAAAACTCGCTTCGAGCGTCGATGTGTTTTGTGAATCGATTGGTTTTACGCTGGCACAAACAGAAAAAGTGTTCCAAGCCGCAATTGCGCATGGGCTGCAAGTGAAAGGTCATACCGAGCAATTATCAAACCTAGGGGGAAGCGCTTTAACCGCCCATTACCAAGGTTTGTCTGCCGATCATATCGAATATTTAGATGAGCAAGGTGTGTTTGCACTCGCCCGTTCCAATACCGTGGCAACCTTGCTGCCCGGTGCTTTTTATTTCTTACGTGAAACCCAACGCCCACCGATTGATTTACTGCGTCAGCATCATATTCCAATGGCCATCGCAAGTGATTTCAACCCCGGTACATCGCCGTTTGCTGACCTCACTCTTATTATGAATATGGCGTGCACACTGTTTGGCTTAACCCCCCAAGAAGCCTTACGAGGTGTGACTCAACATGCTGCGCAAGCGTTAGGTTTTGCTGATTCTCGCGGCAAAATTGCCACTGGCTACGATGCCGACCTCGCCATTTGGAATATTAGCCACCCAGCCGATTTAAGTTATCAAGTAGGCGTACCGCGTTTGCATGCACGCGTAGTTGACGGAGCATTTACCTATGAATAACCCTACCTTTAGCAACACTCAGCACAGCTTCGAGTGGCAAGGCCGTCACGATGCCGAAGATGGCGAGTTAGGTACACGCGTTCACCATCAAACTCAACGTTGCACCGTCAGTACTCTACCCATTCAACAAAGCCAAGATGAGAAAGCCATTGCCATTATCGGTTTTGAATGCGATGCAGGGGTGGCCCGCAACAAAGGGCGCATTGGCGCAAAACAGGCTCCCGATGCCATTCGCCAAGCGCTGGCCAACATGGCTTGGCATAAGCACTCTCGCTTTTTTGACCTGGGCAATATTCGCTGTATTGATGATGAACTTGAGCTGGCTCAGCAACAGTGCGCTGATGCGATTGCCCATACGCTTAAACAAACGCCCGTTATCGTACTGGGTGGCGGTCATGAAGTCGCTTGGGCCACGTTTCAAGGCGCAGCGCAATATCTGAGTCAACAAGCCATCAGCCAACCACGAATTGGGATCATCAATTTTGACGCACATTTCGATTTACGTGCTTTTGAGTCAGAGATCGCTTCGGTGCGACCTAGCTCCGGCACTCCCTTTAATCAAATTCATCAATGGTGCGAGCAAAACCAATGGCCATTTCATTACGCTTGCTTAGGTGTGAGCCGAGCAAGTAATACGACTGCACTGTTTCAACGAGCCGATGAACTGGGCGTTTGGTATATGCAAGATAATCAGTTTTCAGCACTGAGCCCGATTGATCATCTGCGTGAACTGCAGCACTTCATTGACCAGTGTGACTATCTCTATTTAACGATTGACTTAGATGTCTTTCCAGCTGCAACGGCGCCGGGAGTCAGCGCCCCAGCAGCACGTGGTGTAAGTTATGAAGCGCTTGCCCCTTATTTTGACAAAATTTTCTACCACAAAAATAAGCTGTTAATTGCCGACATTGCCGAATACAACCCGCAATTTGACCAAGACAATCAAACCGCTCGTCTCGCAGCAAGGTTGTGTTGGGATATCGCCAATGCCATGACAGACGATTAATCGCTACACCTCACTTAACCCGATACTGGCACCATAACAACAATAGCGCCACATTGTGAAACACAAGGAGTCTCAACATGACGCAACCCCATACTCAAGAGCAACGTCTTGATACCACGCGCACCATTCGCGCCCCTCGCGGCACAACACTTCGAGCCAAATCGTGGTTAACCGAAGCGCCACTGCGCATGCTCATGAACAACCTTGACCCAGACGTTGCAGAGCACCCACATGCACTTGTGGTGTATGGTGGCATTGGCCGCGCGGCCCGAAATTGGCCGTGCTTTGATAAAATTGTTGAAGTGCTTGAACGCCTTGAAGAGGATCAAACGCTCTTGGTTCAATCAGGCAAACCTGTCGGTGTTTTCCCGACGCACAAAAATGCACCACGTGTGCTAATTGCCAACTCAAACCTTGTACCACATTGGGCCAACTGGGAGCACTTTAATGAGCTCGATAAGCAAGGTTTGATGATGTACGGTCAAATGACGGCTGGCTCATGGATCTACATCGGCTCACAAGGCATTGTACAAGGTACTTACGAAACCTTCGTCGCCATCGCTAAACAGCATTTTGCTGGTAGCGCAAAAGGCCGCTGGGTGTTGACTGGCGGCTTAGGTGGCATGGGCGGCGCTCAGCCATTAGCGGCAACCATGGCTGGGTTTTCCATGATTGCGGTCGAGTGTGATGAATCGCGCATCGACTACCGCTTACGCACTGGTTATGTCGATAAAAAAGCCACCAGTTTAGATGAAGCCTTGGCGATGATCGATAGCTCGGAGACACCGATTTCTGTCGGTTTGTTAGGTAATGCCGCCGATATTTTTCCACAGCTAGTTGAGCGTAATATCACCCCCGATGTGGTGACAGACCAAACCTCGGCCCATGACCCACTCAATGGTTATCTACCCTTAAATTGGAGCATGGAACACGCCGCTCAAATGCGCACTCAAGATGAAAGCCAAGTGGTCAAGGCGGCCAAAGCATCGATGGCGGTCCAAGTTCAAGCGATGTTAACGCTGCAAAAACGCGGCGCTGCCACACTCGACTACGGCAACAATATCCGCCAAATGGCTCTCGAAGAAGGAGTGGCAAACGCTTTTGACTTCCCGGGATTCGTGCCAGCCTACATTCGCCCACTATTTTGTGAGGGGATTGGACCTTTTCGCTGGGTCGCCCTGTCTGGCGATCCCGAAGACATTTATAAAACCGACCAAAAAGTGAAAGAGTTAATCCCTGATAACCCCCATCTACATAACTGGCTAGACATGGCGCGCGAACGCATTCAATTCCAAGGCCTACCAGCTCGCATCTGTTGGGTGGGTTTGAAAGATCGCGAACGTTTAGGCCAAGCCTTTAACGCAATGGTGAAAAGTGGCGAGTTAAAAGCGCCAGTCGTGATTGGTCGCGACCATTTAGATTCCGGCTCGGTAGCAAGCCCAAACCGGGAAACTGAAGGTATGCTAGATGGCTCAGACGCTGTTTCCGATTGGCCGCTGCTCAACGCACTGCTCAATACAGCCGGTGGCGCAACTTGGGTGTCACTCCACCACGGCGGTGGCGTAGGTATGGGCTTTTCTCAGCACTCTGGCATGGTGATCTGCTGCGATGGTTCAGATGACGCAGCGCAACGCATTGCGCGTGTTTTACATAACGACCCAGCCACAGGTGTCATGCGCCATGCTGATGCAGGTTATGACATTGCGAAACGCTGTGCTAAAGAACAAAAGCTCGACCTGCCAATGCTCAACCATGAACTCGCGCAACTGAAGTAAGGACAAAAAAACATGTTAAATCTTGTTATTAAACCGGGCCAATTGAGCTTAAAAGCACTGCGTCAAGTAAGCCGAAAGCCGGTCACCGTATCACTCGACTCCAGCGCGATAGCGGGTATTGAAGCAAGCACACAAGTCGTTGAACAAGTGATTGCCGAAAATCGTACTGTTTATGGTATCAATACGGGGTTTGGCCTACTTGCCAATACTAAAATTGCCCCTGAAGATTTAGAAACCTTGCAGCGCAGCATCGTGCTTTCACACGCTGCGGGTATTGGTAAATTCATGGCGGATGAAACCGTTCGCTTGATGATGGTACTCAAAATTAATAGTCTTTCTCGTGGGTATTCTGGTATTCGACTTGAGGTGATCAACGCCTTGATGGCGTTAGTTAATCACCAAGTCTCCCCCTGTGTTCCACAAAAGGGATCGGTTGGCGCATCGGGTGATTTAGCGCCTTTAGCACACATGAGTACGGTGCTGCTCGGCGAAGGGCAAGCTCGCCACAACGGCGAAATTATCTCTGGGCTGGACGCGTTGAAAATCGCAGGGCTAACTCCTATTACTTTAGCGCCAAAAGAGGGGCTCGCGCTACTCAATGGCACACAAGCCTCTACCGCATTTGCCCTAGAGGGGTTATTTGCCGCAGAAGACTTATTTGCCTCCGCCATTGTGTGTGGTTCAATGTCGGTCGAAGCGGCGCTGGGCAGTCGCCGCCCGTTTGATCCGCGCATTCATCGCGTTCGCGGCCATCGCGCGCAAATGGATGCCGCCAGCGCTTATCGCCATGTACTTGACAGCCGCAGCGAGATTGGTGAATCCCACACCGCATGTGAAAAAGTGCAAGATCCGTATTCACTGCGTTGCCAACCACAAGTGATGGGCGCGTGCTTACAGCAAATTCGCAATTCGGCTGAAACACTAGAAGTGGAAGCCAATGCCGTTTCCGACAACCCTCTGGTGTTTGCAGACGATGGCGACATCATCTCTGGCGGCAATTTCCACGCAGAGCCCGTCGCAATGGCAGCGGATAATTTGGCGCTAGCGATTGCCGAAATCGGCAGTTTGTCAGAACGACGCATGGCACTCTTGATTGACAGCGCGCTCAGCAAGCTTCCGCCATTTTTAGTGGACAACGGTGGCGTTAACTCTGGCTTTATGATTGCGCAAGTGACGGCGGCAGCGCTAGCCAGTGAAAATAAAACGCTCGCCCATCCGGCTTCGGTTGACAGCTTACCCACTTCAGCCAACCAAGAAGATCACGTGTCGATGGCAACGTTTGCTGGTCGTCGTCTGCGTGATATGAGCGAAAACACGCGTGGTATTTTAGCGGTCGAGTATCTTTCTGCCGCGCAGGGGCTCGATTTCAGAGCGCCCAATAAATCCTCCGCATTAGTCGAAGAAGCAAAACAAATCCTGCGTAAAAAAGTTTCGTTTTACGATAAGGATCGCTACTTCTCGCCAGATATTGAACAAGCTAATACCTTGCTAGAGCTGGCGGTACATAACTCGCTCATGCCGGAAAATCTTCTCCCTAGCTTATAATGTTACGCTATTGAGCCTCGCTCTCTGTGAGGCTCTTTTTACTGATTGGACCATTCATCGAGTGGAGTTGACTTATAATCGCGTCAGTTTTGGCTATACAGCGTACATTATGTCTCTTACATCTTATTTCTCTCATCAAGATCAAAAATTCCAGTTCACTCGCCAACAAGCGAGTCACTTTGCTAAAAAAGTGGCGGGAGATTTCAACCCAATCCACGACGAAGACAGCAAGCGTTTCTGTGTTCCGGGCGATTTGCTCTTTGCAGTATTGCTGCAAAAAGAAGGCATTAGCCAAAAGATGCGTTTTGATTTTTCAGGCATGGTCAGCGATGGCATTGCACTGCACATTGAAAATAAGTGTATGAAAGAGAGCGCTCTTGTCGATACTGCCGGCAAAGAGTATCTACACATGAGCCGTGAAGGCCAAGTAAGCCACAACACCGCATTTATCGAACACGTTGTGACGAACTATGTGCAGTTTTCTGGTATGAACTTCCCGCACATCATGGTGCCATTGATGGAAGAAGCGCAAATGATGATTAACTGCCAGCGCCCATTAGTCATCTATGAAAGCATGGAAGTGGAATTTGAACGTTTAGACCTCACTTCACCTGAAGTTGAGTTTTCTGGTGCGACGTTTGATGTTGACGGTAAACGTGGCATTGTCACGCTTAACTTTGCCTTTAAAGAAAACGGTCAAATCGTAGGGAAAGGGGTAAAGCGCATGGTAGCCAGTGGCCTGAAACCTTATGACCAAGAAGCAGTCGATGACTTAGTTAATCGCTTCAATGAACGTAAAGAGATGTTTTTAGCTCAATTTTCAAAAGCAGCCTAACCGTATTCTTTTCACTATGGCTTGGGCTCTTTTGCCCATTATCTATAACCATATTTGTTGTATAGAACCATATTTGTTGTATAGAACCATGTTCGTTGTATAGATTGCAGCCCCGCTATTCTTGCGGGGCTTTTGATTTCGGATGCCTTACAACATTCAACTATATCCAGCGCCTGACACGCTGCTTGTAATCGACATACTCTTCGCCAAAACGCGCTTCCAGCACTCGCTCTTCTGGATAAATCTGAAAACGATTCATAAACCACACAAATAAAAATGCGACCACGAGGCTCAACCCATTGTGTTGCCAATAAGCCACGCCAAACAACAGGAAAAAGAGCCCCAGATACATCGGATTACGCGAATAACGGTAGATACCGCTATCCACAATACACGATGTCGTTTCTGGTTTGGTTGGATTGACCGTGGTTTTCTTGCGGCGAAATTCGTAAATCCCCAGTAAACCAACGATGCCAGATAAAACAAAGCAAATCGCAAAGACCACTCGAGGCAGAGGTAAAGCGAGGCTTGCAAACTCAAAACTGTATGAGATACGATGCATCAACAGTAGCGCCACAATAAATATCGCCACTGGGGGTATTTTCAGTTCAAATTTTTCCATGCTGCTCCACCTGACTGTGCTTCGCTCCAAACCAATATCGACAGTATAGTAAAAAGCCCAGCAAGGTCTGGGCTTAGGGTTTACAACAATGCCAGTAAAGCTTGTAACGGATGCTTTGGTTTTACCTGTTCAAATCGTTTCACTTGACTACGGCAGGAATACCCTGTGATCAAGCAACGCTCTTTGGGCAGTTTTTCTAAACTTGGCTTCCAGCTTAAACCATAAATATCTTTCGACATCTCCAGCTTATCCTTTTCGTGGCCAAAGGTTCCAGCCATGCCACAACAACCAACTGGCACCGTTTTTAACTGAGAACCAAAATGGCTAAATATCGCACCCCACTCTTTTTCTGCATTCGGTAGTTTGGTCTTTTCCGTGCAATGAGCAAACAGATACCAAGGCGCGTCACTGTGGTTTTGGTGATGGTTAAACTCCGACAAACGTGGCAACAGCCACTCATGAACGGTCAACACATCAAACTCACCGCGCTTATCGCCAAGAATTTCGTTGTACTCATCACGGTAGCAAAGCACTAACGCTGGATCGACACCGACCATTGGAATATTGAGATCAGCCACTTGTGACAAAAACGCAGCGGTGTTTTTCGCGGTAGTTGTGAATTGCTTTAAAAATCCTTTGATATGCTGCGCTTTACCATTGGGTTTGAATGGCAACAGTATCGGATTTTTGCCTAATTTGATCAGCAATTGCACGAAATCTTCAACCACCTCAGCATCGTAATAACTGGTGAATGGGTCTTGAACGATAATCACATGTTCAGCGCGATCTTGCTGTGACAGCCCAGCGAGGCGCTGCATATCGAATTTCACCACTTGGCCTGCGACACGCTTTGCCAACGTCGGTACCGAAAGCAAGGGCGCATCAACGTAACCAACGGTTGAAGCGGTGAGGCTTTGTACCCATTTCTGAGCCAATACCCCGTTCACCACTTGCGGAGCCTTTGCCATGACCGGCAAAAGCGTTTCAATATTCGCGACGAGATAATCCTTAGCCGGACGCTGATAACGTGAGTAGTAGATATTTAAAAAACGAGAGCGAAAACTCGGCACATCCACTTTGATTGGACATTGGCTAGCACACGCTTTACACGCCAAGCAGCCGTTCATCGCTTCATACACTTCATGTGAAAAATCGTACTCGCGCGATTTATTGAAAGAGTTACGCACGCGATCAATCATGGTTTTGATGGTTGGGTTTGACTCCAACACTTGTTTCTCTAGGTCGAGAATATCCACACCCTGCTCGGTAAGTTGGCGTAACCATTCACGCACCAAACCGGCACGACCTTTCGGTGAGTGACGACGATCCGCCGTGACTTTCATCGACGGGCACATCGGCGAACTGGTGTCATAGTTAAAGCATAAACCGTTACCATTACACTCCATCGCCTGTTTGAAACTGTCACGGACCTTCACATCGATTTGACGATCAAAATAGCCGCGTTTGGTGTCCGTGACTTTGACCAATTCAAAATTGGTCTCAAGTGGCGTACATATTTTGCCGGGGTTCATTTTATTGTGCGGGTCAAAGGCGGCTTTAACGCGTCGTAATTCAGTAAATAGCTCCTCACCAAAAAACGCGGGGCCATATTCGGAGCGATAACCTTTGCCATGTTCGCCCCACATTAAACCGCCATATTTTGCCACCAGCTTGACTACCTCATCAGACACTTCATGCATCAGAAGCTCTTGCTGTGGGTCACACAAATCCAAAGCAGGACGCACATGCAGCACGCCGGCATCCACGTGGCCAAACATGCCATAACTGAGCTGTTTGCCATCCAGCAAGGTACGGAATTCGCTAATAAAATCAGCCAAGTGGTGAGGAGGAACACAAGTATCTTCAGCAAAAGCAACGGGTTTAGCCTTGCCTTTAGCCGCCCCTAATAACCCCACCGCTTTTTTGCGCATGTTGTAAATCAGGTTAATGCTCGCCAAATCACTGCACACTTGATAGCCAATGATGCCCGCTTGTTCTTGCTCAAGCATCTGATCAAGACGCTGCGTCAATGAAGCGACCTGCGCGGCGACCTCTTGCTCGCTTTGGCCTGCGTATTCGACCATGTTGATGCCTTGCATCTCTTTGCCCGGAACATCCGCTAATAACTCGCTGACGCTATGCCAAACAATATCTTGCTTAGCTAAATTTAATACTTTGGAATCGACGGTTTCAACCGATAACGCATTGGCCGCTACCATTAAAGGGGCATTACGCAATGCCGAATCAAAGCTGTTGTACTTCACATTGACTAAGGTGCGAGCTTGGGGGATAGGCGTCAGATTCAAGGTTGCTTCTGTGATGAAGACCAAAGAGCCTTCTGCGCCACAAAGTACCCGAGTGAGATTAAAGTGATCACGTTCTTCATCAAGCGCATTTTTAAGATCGTAGCCCGTCAGAAAGCGGTTAAGAGGTGGAAATTTCGCCACAATTTGTTCGCGCTTGCCACGGCATACCGCTTCGGTCACTTGCAAAGCGTTTGCAGCAAAAGTACCACTTTCAGGCAAGCCTAATGAGAGATCCGATTCAAGTACCGAGCCATCGGCAAAAACGGCTTGCAGAGACAAGACATGATCCGACGTTTTGCCATATTTTAAAGAGCCCTGCCCTGATGCATCGGTATTGATCATACCACCAAGTGTGGCTCGGTTACTGGTCGAAAGATCCGGCGAGAAAAAATAACCTAATGGTCTGACCGCATCATTTAATTGGTCTTTCACCACGCCAGCTTGTACTCTTACCCAACCTTCATCAGCATTAATTTCAAGCACTTGGTTCATGTGACGAGATAAATCAACCACAATACCTTTGGTCAACGACTGGCCATTGGTACCAGTGCCACCACCGCGCGGTGAAAAAGTGACTCTCTCAAACTCTGGTTTTGAGCTAATCTTACCAATAAGTGCTACGTCATGAGTTGATTTGGGATGCACAACGGCTTGAGGCAATTGCTGATAGACACTGTTATCAGTCGCAACAGCAAGTCGGCTAGAGTATTGTGATTCGATATCGCCGCTAAACCCCTCGTTTTCGAGTTGTTGTAAAAAGCTCAAAACGACGGGATCGACGTCCGTTTGGTGATGAAGTCTTGGTAACATTTGCTTCCTGCCCCTACTGCGCTGATCCAATCAGCTGTGGGTTAATGGTTATTTTGATATTAATCTTTGAATTTCGTCACTTTACAACATTTAAAAAGGTGATCAAATCAGAATCTCAATGCAAGAATGAATCTCTCTAAAAAGTCATCAGTACGACATTTTTCCTGTACACAACATTTTAGCTATATATAGTTAATTAACGCTTTATGCTTTATATATTGATATAGAGAGTTAAATACCGCTTTTAAACTGCAATGCACATTACGGATATCAGAATGAAAAAAAACAAGATTGTTACCACTGAAGATATTTTGCTTAAGCTTTGTCAATCAGTGTCAGGAGTGCTCAGTTCTGCAACGGCGACCAACATTGCTTACTCAGCGATGGTACAAAAAATCAACAAAACGTCACTAAAGCCAGATTTCGGCTGTTTCGTTTTGTTTGATGGTGGCTTCTCTGGGCTCGTTGTTATCAACTTTACGGCCAAGGCTGCGCTGGAAATTTACACCAGTTATATGCGCAACATGGGAATGCCAGAAGAAGAGCTGGCCGTGCTGCACACTTCTGACGAGGTGGGCGATGTACTGGGCGAATTGATGAATCAACTCGTAGGCGACTTCACAAATAAAATCCGCAAAGAACTGCAAACCAACATTACCCAAAACCAACCGAAGATGCTGTCACTCAACAAACAGGTAATTTTGTCGGTGGATACTAATTTAGATCGTCCACAAGCACGCCGAGTTACCTTCTCGACAGAAAGTAATAATATTTTCTATCTTGAACTGGCAATGGATAAAACCGAATTCATCCAACTTGAAGAGTTTGAAGTTCAAGAAGATGAAAGCCCTGATTCAATTTTAGAAGCGACTCAGCAAAAGCTGTCTGCCAAAGCAAAAAACGACAAGCAAAACAACAGTGATGATGATTTGACTACAGACCTATTGGATGAACTTGGTATTTAAACCACCAACCTCCTCTCGACTCGCTGCCTGATTTTGGGCAGCGATTCTCCACTTCGCTTTCACTTCCCGCATAAAACCGCTAAAATGTCGGACTTTTCTGAAGTTGTAGAATTGTATTTGCGAATTAATGGATAAACAGAAAGCTCTAAAGAAGATCGCTAAATGTCTTGAACTTGGTAATTCCGCGAATGTGAATGAAGCGGCCAATGCCATCAAGATGGCGCATAGCCTGATGCTGAAGTATGGGCTTGATAAAGATGACATCGAATTTATCAAGATGGGCAAAACCCAATCAACCCATTTACTACCCGCATCGATCACCTCATCACTACTGCGAGTGATCCGCGGTATCAATACTAAGTTTGGTGTAGAAGCGGTGCTACTCAATCATAAAGGACTCAAACGTGTTGAGTTTATTGGTGAGGCCGATCGCGCTATTTTTGCCGCATTCGCTTTTGATATCATTTACCGAGAAATGAACGAGCACACAGGCCAATTTCGAAATAGTTTCGCGGGTAGTGGAACTTCCAGCATGGAAGTCACACGGCGCGTCAATTCATTCGTTTCGGGTTGGATTGAAGGGGCATTAGAGAAGCTTCCAGTGATCACCGCCGATGATGAATCCAATAACAAAATCAATAATTACATTGATAAAGAGTTTCAAAATATTGACCGTGAAACCTTCAAGCAGCAGCTGCGTGATGCCATGAAAAATATTACCGCGGATTACGAAACTGGGTTAAAAAAAGGCCGTAAAGTATCTGTAAACCGACCGATTGATGGCGCACCTGCTCCAAAACGTCTTAGATAACCATTAATGCGCTATTCTGCTCTGTGCATTCGATAGAAATGCGCTACTATTTGAACAGAAATTAGCCCCACAAAACATGGTGAAAATTTGAGAGTTGTCCTTAGTTTGTGCCTGTTTTTCTCCTCATTAGTACTGGCTTCTCCTGTTGCTGAGCTAACTGCCCAAGCTCAGCAACAAAACTCAAATGCACAATATCAATTGGCGCTGGCTTATCAGCAAGGGGACAAAGTTGCTGTTAACCTAAACAATGCGTTTTATTGGTTTCAGCAAGCGGCGCAGAATGGACACCCCTTAGCCAAATCTAGGCTAGCCAATCTCTATTTAAAGGGACAAGGAACCCAAAAAGAC
The DNA here is from genome assembly GCF_963874405.1 of Vibrio sp. V08_P9A1T1. Lineage (NCBI taxonomy): Bacteria > Pseudomonadati > Pseudomonadota > Gammaproteobacteria > Vibrionales > Vibrionaceae > Vibrio > Vibrio sp. V08_P9A1T1. Next base: position 813 of record NZ_CAWNIB010000307.1, on the reverse strand, counting down.
ATCCCTCAAGCTCTATTTTGGCTGACAGACTTAGCCACTAGCGGCGATGTGAATGCTCAATTACAACTCGCTAGAACATACGAAACACTCCCTTCGCCACCCTCAGCGTTAGAATTGTCAGAAATGTGGTATCGCATTGCGGCAAGTAAGAGTAGCCAAGCCGAAGAGGGTTATGCCCGTGTATTGCAAGAAAAATTCAATCAACAACGTGCAAAGCAAGTCTCCTCCATCAGCCAATTAGACAGCGCTTTTGACAGCAGCGATGAAGCTGACATGGTGGTCAGCACTGCACCCGTTGATCGCAACTCGGCAAGCCCTATCATGACGGATTACTTATCTCTGTTGTTGCTGATGTTACTCCTTTTGATGCTTATCTATCTTTTCCGCTTCTGGAGCCGAAAACGTAAGACCCAACAACACGATAAAAATAGTCAACACCAGCAAGAAATCGAATCGCAAGCCTTTATGATCAAGCAGCAAAAAAGGCAGCTTGAAAGCTTATTCAAAGAGATCAAAAGACTGCAAAACAATCATGTTGCTCAATCTCAGGATCAAAAATTACTATTAGCCTGTGCATTATTTGGCTTTAAACTCAGTGAACTTCCCGATGAAAAAAGCATCAAGCTTCGCTACAAGCAACTGTGCAAAATATACCACCCAGATCTTCAAGGCTCACAAGAAGAAATGAAACGACTCAATGGTGCGTTAAAAATCATCCTACCTCACGTTAAGTAAATGTTATTTTTAATGCGAAATATTACCGCTCGCGATTAAAACACTCGCTAAAGATAGACAACGCAATCGATCTCCATC
>NZ_CAWNIB010000306.1:0-14439 GCF_963874405.1 Vibrio sp. V08_P9A1T1 | reverse complement strand
GAATATCAGCAGCTACCGATTCAGTATACTGTGGTGAGTGCGTTAAAATTAGTCCAAAAAAATTGGCTGACTCTCATGCTGCAATCTTCACCTTTTTTGGTGGTGAATCTCTATTTCACGATTGGTGTTGTTGACTTTGATGATCCACAACAGTTGTTTACATTAACGAATGTGATTGTTTATGTGCTTTATACGGTAACGGCGGCGATGGCGACAGTGCGCTTGCATCGTTTGGTTCTGCTGGGTGAAAAATCTTGCCGTTTGAGCACGATTTTTTACTTAAGTTCGCGTGAATTGCGCTTTATTGGATGGTGGGCTGCGTTAGGCGCTATGCTGTTTGCCATTCTAATCATACCCATGTTTATCATTGGCTCGCTGGCAAATATAGTGACTATGCCAATGTGGTTAATCCAGCTTTGTACCTATGCAGCAATGCTGCCTATTGGCTGGTTTATCTCCCGCTGGTCATTAGTTTTGCCAGCAACAGCACTAGATCATCAACCTAGAGGTTTGAGTGTCGCGTGGCAAATGTCAAAGCCCCACGCCAAAGCACTATTTGTGCTGATAGGTGTGATCCCCATGCTTATCAACGCACTACTACAGCCCTTGTTTAATCTACATTTTCTGCCATTGACATTATTATTGTCACTCGTCTGGTTAGTGGTTTGTGCGGTTGAGGTTTGTGTGTTGTCGCTCAGCTTTCAGTGGATTGTGCAGCGAGAAGCGATTACCCAGAACCAAGAGTTACGCATTCCTGAATTTACCGCTTAAATAAGCCCTGTATTCACACAGGGCTTGATGAGGATTGAACGGTATTACTATTCACAAGGTGGTGATAGGTGGATTAACGCTAAGCCGCCTAACGAGGTTTCTCGATATTTCCGATTCATATCTTTCCCCGTCTGGTACATGGTCTCAATCACTTTATCTAGAGAAATTAAGCATTTGCTGGTCCGTTTTAGGGCCATGCGTGAAGCGTTAATCGCTTTCACAGCTCCCATTGCATTGCGTTCGATGCAAGGGACTTGAACTAAGCCACCCATTGGGTCGCATGTCATACCCAATGAATGCTCCATGGCAATTTCAGCCGCCATGCAAATTTGTTCGTTGCTGCCACCTCTTAGCGCGGTCAACCCTGCTGCTGCCATTGAAGAAGAGACTCCAATCTCCCCTTGACAGCCTACTTCGGCCCCCGAAATAGAAGCATTGGTTTTGTACAAAATACCAATAGCGCCAGCCACGGCGAGAAAATCTTTCAACTGCTTAGTGTCAAGCTCTCGGATAAAGCGGTGGTAATACATTAATACGGCGGGTATCACTCCTGCCGCGCCATTGGTTGGCGAGGTAACCACTTGCCCTCCCGCTGCATTTTCTTCACTGACCGCGAAAGCAAACAGGTTAATCCAGTCCATGATCTCCATTGGGTCACTTTCAATCGCCGCGTTAGCTTCCAGCTTCTTGAGCAGTGCTGGTGCGCGGCGCGTGACATGCAACCCACCTTCGAGAATGCCTTCCGTTTCAAAGCCGCGCTGCATACAGAGCGACATCACTTTCCAAATTTGATCGGCTTTGTGGTTAATCGTTTCAAGATCATGAAACGCTATTTCATTGCGCAAAACGAGACTGCCTAAACTTAAGCCATGTTTTTCGGCTTTAAAGAGTAATTCATCAGCAGAAGTAAAAGGAAATTCGACCTCCACGGGTGCATTTGCACTACCGTGTTCCAACTCTTTGGCGGTAGCAACAAAACCGCCTCCCACCGAGTAGTAAGTTTCAAAGGCTAACGTTTCTCCTTGCGCTCCAAAAGCGGTAATCGTCATACCATTTTCATGTAAGGGAAGATTAGTATTTTGGAAGAGGAGGTCAGTTTTTAGCTGGAATGGAATGAGCTTTTTTCCCGCTAAATTAAGCTCACCGTGTTCAATAGCATGCGCTAGCGCTTGATTGGCGCTGGTGATTTTGATGGTGTCAGGCTTATTGCCCAGCAGACCTAATATCACGGCGCGATCAGTGTGGTGGCCACGTCCTGTAAGTGATAATGAACCGTAAAGGTCAATCTGCACTCTTGCCACTTGCGTTAAATCAGCAATGATTTGGCTAAATTGATAGCCTGCAATCATTGGCCCATTGGTGTGTGAGCTAGAAGGGCCCACACCAATTTTAAAAATATCAAAAATGGATAACATCGACTTCACCTTGAATGTGACCTGTAATAGGTGACAACTTTGCCTAATAATACCCTAGTCTAGATCTCAAGTATTTGCTAACGTGCAAAAGTCTAACCAAAAACCATATTATGAGGACTTCGCATGTCGATTTGGGATCAAGTAACACTGCACACTCGCTATGGTGAATTACCCTCGGTTTTTTATTTTCAAGTGAACCCAGCGCCTTTAGACAATGTGCGTTGGGTTGCTTGGAATGCCTCACTGGCTGGCGATTTGTCTTTACCAACACAACCTAATGATGAGCTACTGCACAGCCTGTCTGGCCAAGTTATTCCCGCGCAATTTAAGCCATTAGCGATGAAATACGCGGGCCATCAATTTGGTATTTATAACCCTGATTTAGGTGATGGCCGTGGGTTACTGTTGGCCGAAATCGAGAGTAAAACGGGTGAAGTGTATGATCTGCATTTGAAAGGTGCAGGGCTTACGCCTTATTCGCGTATGGGGGATGGCCGCGCCGTACTGCGCTCCACTATTCGCGAATACTTGTGTAGTGAGGCGATGGCGGGTCTTGGGATTGCGACCACAAGAGCGTTGGCGATGATGGGCAGTGACACGCCCGTTTATCGAGAAAAACAAGAGCGAGGTGCGCTGCTGGTACGTGTAGCGCAGAGCCATATTCGCTTTGGTCATTTTGAACATTTTTTCTATACCAACCAATTAGCAGAGCAAAAGCAACTGGCTGATAAAGTGATTGAGTGGCATTACCCTGATTGCCTTACGCAAGAAAAACCTTATGCGGCCATGTTTAGTCACATTGTTGAGCGTACTGCTAAGATGATTGCCGATTGGCAAGCGGTTGGATTTGCCCATGGTGTGATGAATACCGACAACATGTCTATCCTCGGTCAAACCTTTGACTACGGTCCTTTTGCTTTTCTCGACGATTATGAACCGACTTATATTGGCAATCACTCCGATTATCAAGGCCGCTACGCGTTTGATCAGCAGCCGCGTGTGGCGTTGTGGAACCTGTCCGCTTTAGCACATGCATTGTCCCCGTTAGTGGAAAGAAGCGATCTGGAAGCGGCACTCGCTCAGTTTGAAGCGCAGCTAGGCCGTTATTTTAGCCAGCAAATGCGTCGTAAATTGGGGTTGTTGACCTCTCTGCCCGGTGATTCTGTGTTGTTTGAGCAAATGTTTGAGTTATTAACCAAAAATCACACCGATTACACTCGCTTTTTCCGGCAACTATCCAACTTGGATCGAGAAGGGGAGCAACCAGTATTGGATCTCTTCATTGACCGCGCTGCCGCTCAGTCTTGGCTTGAACAGTACCTGGCTCGTTGTGAGCGAGAAATCGACAGTTCGGGGAACGCGATTTCGATTGAGCAGCGCTGCACAGAGATGAGAAAAGTGAATCCAAAATATATTTTGCGTAATTATTTGGCTCAACAAGCGATTGATAAAGCAGAACAGGGTGATTACCAACAAGTGCACCAATTAGCACAATTGTTAGCCAACCCTTATGCCGAGCAACCGGAAAAGAGTTATTTTGCCCAGCTTCCTCCTGAATGGGGGAAAAAAATGGAAATCAGTTGTTCCTCATAAGTAACGCATTTTGTGATCTCTATCTAGACAGAATTCAAACTTTACATAAATATCAATAATCAAAAAAATGACCTATAGCTACACTAGGCCGATCAGTTGAAAATATGGATAGTGGACATGCAGGCAAGAACGCGCATTCTAGTCGTGGATGATGACGAAGAGATTCGGCAATTATTAGATGAGTACTTGACGAAGTCTGGTTTTGATATCGTCACCACCGCGGATGGCATCGAGCTATTAGCCTATTTGGAACGTAACAGTTATCCCGATCTTATTTTGTTGGATGTGATGATGCCCGGAGACGATGGTTTTACTTTATGCCAAAAAATCCGTCGTCATTCGAACGTTCCTATTATTATGTTGACCGCGGTTTCTGATGAAACTGACCAAATCATTGGTTTAGAAATTGGTGCGGATGATTATGTGGCGAAACCTTTCAACCCGCGTCAGTTAATGGCGCGCATCAAGGCTTTGCTGCGCCGGGTACAAGTCAATGATGAAAAAACAACCGATGCGCTGCCCAAACAGATTACGTTTGGTGATTGGCAACTCGATACCTTGTCACACCGAATTACACATCTAGAGCGTGCCGATGAGCATGACTTGTCGGGCAGTGATTTTGCACTACTGATGCTGTTTTTAACCCGGCCTAAGGAAGTGCTTGATCGCGATACCATCTCATTTGCTACTCGTGGACGTGAAGCGCTCCCTTTTGAGCGAGGTATCGACGTGCAACTTAGCCGTTTACGTCAGCGATTGGGTGATAGTGCAAAATACCCTCACTACATTAAAACTATGCGTGGCAACGGCTATATTCTGGCCGTTCCGGTCAGTTACGGCCATTAAAAATGACGCTAAGACGTCTCTTTTCACGCTTAAAACCCAACTCTCTTGTCTCACGAACACTGCTGCTGACTTTGTTGGCGGTGGTGATAGCTCAGGGCATTGCAACGGCGATTTGGTACAGCCAATCTAAACAAAAAGAGTTGGAAGGGATAAGTTCCGTTTCTTCTAGCATGGCAGGTATGTTTGCTTCCACCGTGACCTTTTTTCAATCACTACCCGTCAAGTATCGGCATATCGTGCTGGATCAAATTCGCAATATGGGGGGAACCCGTTTTTTTGTCTCATTCAATAAAGAGCCATTGACTGTGGAGCCGATTATCGATACGCCGCTCAAGCGAGCTTCAGTCGATGCAGTGAGGGAAGTGTTGCAACAAAAGCTCAATAACGTTGAGAGTATTCAAGTTGAATTTACCAAACCAGAACATTTGCGGTTACTAAAAAACGATATTTTTCTCAGCGACTTACCCAAGTCGTGGGCCTACCATACACTCACACTTGAACCGCTAAACCCGCCAGTGCTGGTGGTGCAAATCGAACTATCAAGCCATGAATGGGTTTACGTGGCGGCGCTACTTCCCGCCCCATACGTGAAACTGGATGACACTCTATTAAGAAAAGAGCAGATCTTATTTCTCTTTTTTTCCACCACTATTTTGTTAGCGTTGACCTACTTGCTTATGCGCCGCCAAGTTCGGCCACTGAGAAATTTAGCCAAAGCGGCGAATGAGATGAGTATGGATATTGCCCAGCGTCCCTTGCGTGAAGAGGGGGCGACAGAATTGATCACGGCGACCCGCGCATTCAATCGTATGCAGCAACGAATTCGACGTTACGTGGCCGATAGAGAGCATCTGTTTTCGGCCATCTCTCATGATTTAAAAACACCCATCACCCGCTTACGCCTAAGGGCTGAATTGCTCGAAAGCGATGTTAAGCGCGAAAAATTTAACCGCGATCTCGATGAGCTAGAGATGATGGTTAAAGGGGCATTGCAGTGCGTGCGAGATACCGATTTACACGAAAATAACAGCAGTATTGATCTCAATGAGATGATTCAGACGATTGCTGAAGGGTACAACTTAACTCGCCAAGTGGTCCATTTTACGCCTATGCAGCTTGAACCGATAATCGCTAAGCCTTTAGCTATTCAACGAGTATTGACAAACTTGATTGGCAATGGCGTGAAGTATGGTCAGCAAGTGTGGGTGAAGTTGGAAGAAAATCCAGAGTGGGTGGTTATCACCATTCAAGACCAAGGTCCGGGGATCCCGATAGATAAATTAGAAGCGGTCTTTGAGCCCTATTTTCGCCTTGCCGATGATGACCAAGGCCACGGTCTTGGCCTTGGAATATGCCGAAGTATTTTACATGGACACGGCGGAGATCTCATTTTACGCAATCCAGCTCACGGTGGTCTGGAAGCACAAGTCTTTATCCCACCTACGTTAGCGGTGTAGTGTAACGCTTTCGTTACGTTAAAATTACGGTTTGTTTCAACGAAAAAAATTTTCTTTGATTAGACTAGTAGGTAAACGATCAGCACTTTAATGGTTAATAAAAGTTTGCGAATCAGGTTTGCCGAATCAAAACCAAGGAAGATGATGATGAAATTTCATAACACTCTGCTTGCTTTATCTTTCCTCTCTGTCTCTTTCATCCCTTCGACTCACGCTGGTGAAGTGGAAGTACTCCACTGGTGGACTTCCGGTGGTGAAGCCAAGTCGATAGCAGTGCTCACCGAAATGTTGGAGCAGCAAGGCCATAGTTGGAAAGATTTCGCTGTCGCAGGTGGTGGTGGTGAAAGTGCCATGACGGTATTGAAAACGCGCGCGGTGTCGGGTAACCCACCGTCGGCGGCTCAAATTAAAGGACACGATATTCAAGAATGGGCGGGGCTTGGTTTTCTCACGAATCTTAATGATGTAGCCAAACAGGGTGGTTGGGATGAAGTCGTACCACCGATGATCACCAATGTTATGAAGTGGAATGGCCAGTATGTGGCCGTGCCAGTTAACGTGCATCGCGTCAACTGGTTGTGGGTTAACCCTGCGGTACTGGCTAAAGTGGGTGCTAAAGTGCCAACTACGTTAGACGAGTTTTTTGTTGCGGGCGATAAGATCAAAGCCGCGGGTTATGTGCCACTGGCGCACGGTGGTCAACCTTGGCAAGACGCGACGGTTTTTGAAACGGTGGCGTTGAGCGTTCTTGGCTCACAAGATTACGTGAAAGCGTTTGTTGAGCTTGATATGGCTGTGCTCGCGGGCGACAAAATGGTTGACGTGTTTAGCCAGTTTAAAAAAGTTCATGACTACATTGATGTTAACTCTCCAGGCCGTGATTGGAACGTTGCGACTTCAATGGTGATAAATGGTGAAGCGGCGATGCAGATCATGGGCGACTGGGCAAAAGGTGAGTTTACCGCAGCGGGCAAAGTTGCGGGTAAAGATTACCTGTGCGTGGCCGCGCCAGGTACGGCCGATCAATTTATCCATAATGTCGATAGTTTTGTCTTTTTTGAGCTAACTGATGCAGACAATAAGCAGGCGCAAAAAGCGCTAGCCGCCACGATCCTAGATCCTAAATTCCAAGAGGTATTTAACCTCAACAAAGGCTCGATCCCGGTACGCACAGATATGAATATGTCAAAATTTGACCAGTGCGCGTTGGACTCAATGGCGGCCTTTAAAGCGACGGCTAAGTCCAACAACCTTGTGCCCAGTATTGCCCATGGTATGTCGACAACCAGCTATGCCCAAGGCGCGATTTTTGATGTCGTAACGAACTTCTTCAATGATCCAAAAGCGGATCCAAAACAAGCAGCACAAAAACTAGCGAAAGCGGTGAAAGCTGCGATGTAGCCCTAACCCCCAGAGTGGGTAGGTTTTTTAGCCTGCCTGCTCACCCTCTTCTTTCTTGTAGCACACCACTTTCTGTGTGCTACTAACATAATCTGTCGGTTCTAACCAATTAGCGCGCTCTCCGATAAAGAGCTCGGGGGGAGTGCCCAAACTAGGCTTGCTGTTTGGGCGGAGGGTGCGCTTCCTTCCTATTTCACATTTTTTGTCATTCTCATCGCCGCCCTTTGATGGATTTAGCTGGGTGTCATTTCCCACCCAAAATTCATATTCCTTGGGTCATTTTCTACCCATTTTTGCTTTCTATCATAAGATTCTATGGGTTGTTGTTAACTGAATAGCTGGTGACACCTTATGGTTACTGGCTTGTTAATGGAATGTGTCATGTTGGCTTGTTAATTGCCTTATAGAAAACAACCAGCACCCATTGATGGGGCTGATATGTTCAATCAAGGAGAATAATAATGTTAAAGCCACTGACTTTGCTGACCGCTTCCATTCTTGCTGTAACCAGTTTTAATGCGGCCGCAAATTGCGACCCCGGCGAAATCGTCATTAAGTTTAGCCACGTCACGAATACAGATAAGCACCCTAAAGGTATTGCGGCTTCGCTGCTTGAAGAGCGTGTTAATAAGGAGATGAATGGTAAGGCTTGCCTACAAGTTTTCCCTAATTCAACCTTATACGATGACGATAAAGTATTGGAAGCCATGCTAAACGGCGATGTGCAGCTAGCGGCGCCTTCATTATCAAAATTTGAAAAATTCACCAAAAAATTCCGTATTTTTGACCTGCCATTCCTATTTGAGGATGTGGACGCAGTTGACCGTTTCCAAAACTCGGCTGACGGTGAAAAACTAAAGAATTCAATGACACGTCGTGGTGTAAAAGGGTTGGAGTTTTGGCATAACGGTATGAAACAGATGTCAGCCAATAAACCTCTACTCGTTCCGGCGGATGCAAAAGGATTAAAGTTCCGTGTGCAAGCATCTGATGTACTGGTTGCTCAGTTTGAGCAGCTTGGTGCAAACCCGCAAAAAATGTCTTTTGCAGAAGTGTATGGCGGTTTGCAAACCAAAGTTATTGATGGTCAAGAAAATACATGGTCCAACATTTACGGTAAGAAATTCTTTGAAGTGCAAGATGGCATTACCGAAACCGATCACGGCATTTTGGACTACCTAGTGGTGACATCGAGCAAGTGGTGGGACAGCCTGCCAGCCGACGTGCGTGACCAGTTCGCGACCATTTTAAAAGAAGTCACTGAAGCGCGTAATGCGGAATCAAATAAAGTCGAGCTCCAAAATAGACAATACGTGTTGGAAGCCGGAGGCGTGATCCGCACTCTCACACCTGAACAGCGCCAGCAATGGGTTACAACGCTGAAGCCTGTGTGGCAGAAATTTGAAAAAGACATCGGTTCAGATTTGATTGAGGCAGCGCTGGCTTCAAACAAATAATCAGCCTCCAACCCCACCTTGCATGGTGGGGTTGGACTCAACGCGTTTATTGCTCGTCTCATTGATAACTAACCTGAAGCCGTGCGGTGACCTTGAGTCAATTCCGATAATTACTATGAGAGCGATGTATCACATGGAACACTCTTTTTTCTCTAAAGTCGGCCGATTTACCGATGCGATTGAAGAAATGCTGATTGCATTCTTCTTGGGCTCGATGACCTTATTAACGTTCGTTAACGTTGTTTATCGCTATGTTTTTAACGGCAACATTTTATGGGCATTGGAATTAACCGTGTTCATGTTTGCATGGATGGTACTGGTTGGTGCGTCCTATGGGGTAAAGAAACACTTTCACATCGGAGTTGATGTGGTCATTAACATGGTGCCTGCAACTATGCGAAAAGTGTCTGCACTGGTCGCGGTGGCTTGTTGTTTAACCTTTTCTATTTTACTGCTCATCGGTTCGTGGAATTACTGGTATCCGTTTGCGACTGAGCGTGCTTGGTATGAAACCGACGATATTCCTATGCCGGAAATGCTGCAATTTCTCTCCGATTGGCTCAATGAAGGGGAGCGCTATGAAAAAATGCCGCGCTTTATTCCATACATGGCATTGCCTATCGGAATGGGATTACTCACTTTTCGCTTTTTACAAATCGCCTATCAAATTCTCAGCGGTAAGTTAGACAGAATGATTTCTGGCCATGAAGCCGAGGAAGATCTTGAAGCGCTGAAAGCGGAAATGGCACAAGTGAGCGAGACCATGTTAGAGCCGAACCGCGAAGCGACCCCGCCTATTGATTCTCGCAAGGAGCGTTAATTCATGGATATTTTACTGCTGTTTGTTATGGTCATCGGCTTTATGTTAGTCGGTGTACCCATTGCTATCTCGCTCGGATTATCCAGCGTTCTGTTCCTACTTTGGCACTCCGATACTTCTTTAGCGTCAGTGGCTCAAACCTTGTTTAACGCTTTTGAAGGCCATTACACTTTGCTTGCGATTCCATTTTTTATTTTGGCTTCCAGCTTTATGTCAACCGGAGGTGTAGCAAAACGCATTATCCGTTTCGCTATCGCTATGGTGGGTTGGTTTCGGGGAGGGCTTGCGATTGCTTCGGTAGTGGCCTGTATGATGTTTGCGGCGCTGTCTGGTTCTTCGCCTGCTACAGTGGTGGCGATCGGTAGTATTGTTATTGCCGGAATGGTTAAAAATGGCTACAGCAAAGAGTTTGCCGCTGGGGTTATTTGTAATGCTGGCACATTGGGCATCTTGATCCCACCTTCGATTGTAATGGTCGTGTACGCAGCCGCGACCGATGTATCGGTAGGGCGCATGTTTTTAGGCGGTGTGATCCCCGGTTTATTAGCGGGTTTGATGCTGATTGTTGCTATCTACATTTTTGCACGAATTAAAAACCTGCCGAAACAACCTTTTGTGGGTTGGAAAGAAGCGATCTTCGCCGCCAAAGATGCCAGCTGGGGTTTGTTGCTGGTGGTGATCATTCTCGGCGGGATTTACGGTGGTATCTTTACGCCAACCGAAGCGGCTGCGGTGGCAGCGGTATACGCTTTCTTGATCGCCAATTTTGTTTACAAAGATATGGGGCCGTTCGCCGACAAAGAAAATACCAAACCAGCCTTGGTCAAAATTGTGCAAGCCTTTTTCCATAAAGATACGCAAGCGACTTTGTTTGATGCAGGCAAACTGACCATCATGCTGCTGTTTATTATCGCCAATGCATTGATATTGAAACATGTTCTGACCGAAGAGCGCATTCCGCAAATTATTGCTGAATCGATGCTTTCTGCCGGTCTCGGGCCTATAACATTTTTGATTGTAGTCAACATATTACTGCTACTTGGTGGTCAGTTTATGGAGCCATCAGGGCTGCTGATCATTGTTGCTCCATTGGTCTTCCCCATCGCCATCGCACTCGGTATTGACCCCATTCACCTTGGGATCATGATGGTGGTGAACATGGAAATAGGGATGATCACACCGCCCGTCGGGTTAAACTTGTTTGTCACCGCAGGGGTAGCCAAAATGTCGATGATGAATGTGGTGAAAGCGGCGCTACCGTGGGTGGCGATTATGTTCCTATTTTTGATGATTGTGACCTACGTGCCTTGGATTTCCACTTGGTTACCAACCACCTTAATGGGGCCGGAAATCATCACTAAGTAACCAAAATGCTGACCTGAAATTTCTATGGCTGCGGCATGTTATTAGAGCTCTATATTTTATAGAGCTCTTTGTCTAATCCGTAACGCTGCATTTTGTCGTACAACGTTTTACGCGGTACGTTGAGCCTTTCCATTGTTTCATTGATACGCCCACCACACTCAATCAATGCTTGTTCGATCACGGATTTTTCAAATTCGGCCACTTGTTCGACTAAATGGGTGGGTAATTTTTGTGATGGCTCGCTGTCGTCTAACTGAGCCAGTTTCCCCAATAGCACATAGCGCTCTGCGGCGTTGCGTAGTTCGCGCACGTTTCCCGGCCAGTCATGGCTGATTAAGCGCTGCATTTCAGGTTGAGAGAGTGCGGTTGCCGCTTTACCGTAACGAGCCGCGGCCACTAACAAAAAGTGATGGAAAAGCGCAGGAATATCCTCTTTACGTTGGCGAAGTGGTGGAATATCTAATGTGACAATGTTTAAGCGATAGTAGAGATCTTGACGAAAGGTACCTGCTTGAGCTGCTTGCTTTAAATCGACTTTTGTTGCGGCGATGACTCGAATATCCAGAGGGATCAAAGTATTGGATCCAACTCGTTCAATGACTCTTTCTTGCAATACGCGTAATAAACGAATTTGCGCCTGCATCGGCATTGATTCAATCTCGTCTAGAAATAAGGTGCCGCCTTGTGCATGTTCAAATTTACCAATGCGTTTGGTTTCAGCGCCAGTAAAGGCGCCTTTTTCATGGCCGTAAAGTTCACTTTCTATCAAGTTTTCAGGCACTGCGCCGCAGTTCAGTGCGACGAAATTGAGCTCGCGGCGAGAACTCTGCTCATGTAACGAGCGAGCAACCAGCTCTTTTCCTGTACCAGTTTCGCCAAACAGTAGAATATCAGCCTGAGTGTCGGCGACATGAGTGATGGTGTCCCTTAACGCTTGGATGTTGCCAGTATTACCGATAATGCGTGGTCCAAGAGTTTGGCTCGCTTTTAAGCTGCGTTTTAGCTGCTGATTTTCTAACGTTAAGTGGCGTTTTTCTATAGCGCGGTGGATGGTTTCTATCAAGCGTTCAGTAGCAAAAGGTTTTTCGATAAAATCGTATGCGCCATCGTGCATCGCTTGTACGGCCATCGAAATATCGCCATGTCCTGTGATCAAAATAACAGGGACCTCAGCATCTTGATGATGAATCGAGTTGAGTAAGCTCTGGCCGCTGAGGCCAGGTAAGCAAATATCACTCACCACCACAAGAGGCAGCCCGTCGGCTTTGGCCGCCAATAAGGCTTCTTCCGCACTGGAAAATAACCGCGCTGTGAGGTCGGCGAGCTCGAAACTTTGCGCAATGGCGATACGGATATCTGCCTCATCATCGATAAAAAATACATCACACATTGGTTGTCCTTAACTGCTTTTTATCTTTAAACCATACTTTGTCTGTAAATCACACGCTTGGCGTAACGATCGGTAGAGAGACTGAAAATCGCGCCCCACACTGCGGTGAACTGGCCATCGTTAACTCACCGTCCATGCTTTGTATTATCTGCTGTGAAATCGACAAGCCTAAGCCTAAGCCATTTTTTTTCGTGGTGAAAAACGGTTCGAAAAGATGGGCTATTTTTTCTTGTGTAATTCCCGGGCCGTTATCATCAATATGGATCAACACTTGAGAGGCCTTGCACTCAGTGCTCAAACGAACGCATTTTTGATGTTGTTCCTCAAGGGCCTGCATCGCGTTGGTTAGCAAGTTAATCAAGACTTGTTCTAGTTGGATTGGATTGACACGCACCCAAAGATCCATCGCGGGTAATTCCATTTCAAATTGAATCAAATTCGATTTAAATTGCGGTTGCATCAACTCTTTTGTCGACAAAATGATCGGTAATAATTGCGCGTTCACTTTCTCATCGGTGTTACTTTTTCGCGCAAACGATTTGAGCTGTTCACTGATTTTAGCCATGCGTTCGGTGAGCGCTGAAATGCGAGTCAAGTTGTCATCGGTCCGTTCCGGCTTACCATTGGCTAAAAAACGCCGCCCATTGTCGGCAAAACTGCGGATAGCGGCCAGTGGATTATTCAGCTCGTGACTAATACTGGCGGACATTTGCCCAAGCACAGCCAGTTTCGCAGCTTGGATCAATTCATCTTGAGTTTGGCGTAACATGCTCTCTGTTTTACTTCGCTCCGCAATTTCCGCGTGCAGTGCAGAGGTTCGCTCCATCACCAGAAACTCTAATTTTTGTTTTGCTTCAGACTGTAACTGTTCGATTTGGCGCTGTTTGAGTTGGCGGTGATGAACCAGTAATAGCCCTAAGTAGACGATGGCAAACAGCATGCTGTTGATCAGAGTAAATCCAAAGCTATCCCAGAAAATGTTTATTTTGGGCGATAAAACCCGAATGTTGAGCCCGATACTGGGCAGCGGTTTGGTTGAAACGATGAAATCGCCTTTAATCCAAGTTTGATAAGGATTTTCCCATTCGGCAACGGATGCGCTGAAATCGCCGATCAATCCGAGTGAGCGAATGGAGGTATCAAGATATTGGCGGCTATTTTGAACCGCAATTCGATCGCTTTCGCTCAGCATGGCAACACTTTTAAACAGCCACTCCGGTTGGCTGGACATGAAAATAATGTTGTTGTCGTCGGTGGCGACAAAATAGCTTTGTTTGCTCTGCCAGTTTTCCTCAATCGCGGAAAGATCCATCTTCACTACCACTACGCCAATGACATCCGCGGCATAAACGATAGGGTAGGAGTAGTAATATCCTCGTTGCCCCGATGTTGATCCTAACGCAAAATATTGGCTCTCTTGCCCAGTTATGGCCGTTTTAAAGTAAGGCCGCCAAGCGAAGTTTCGGCCAATAAATGAATGAGTGAGGTGCCAGTTACTTGCTGCGATCGTGTTGCCATATTGGTCGATGAGGTAGGTGTCAGCGGCTTGAATCACTTCATTGACCTGTTCTAAATAGCGATTAGTGATTTCAATTTGGGCGCTATTGCTGGGGCTGTGTAAAGCGTCAATGAGTTCTTTATCTTTGGCTAGCAATCTTGGGATATGTGCATATTTATCAAGTTTTGTGGTGATGTGGCTAGAGAATCGCTCTAGCTGAGCTTGATGTTCAATCAATAAACTTTGGTAGTTGTGCCGCCAAACAAAATGCGCCCCAGCCGCGGTAGACAAAAGGAATAACGTTACAAAAATAAGGTTTACTCGGCGAATATGTAGCATCCTTTCTCCATGTTCAGCGGCGCGACAAGGGCAGTTCTTTTGCGAGAGATATCCATTTTTGCAAGTGATAATGCTCCCAGCATTGAC
>NZ_CAWNIB010000305.1:0-41641 GCF_963874405.1 Vibrio sp. V08_P9A1T1 | reverse complement strand
GATCAATGTTGAGCGATTATATACAAAATAAATAAAGATGTGCTGACAAAAATAATGATTCGTCACTAAAGTGCCCCGCTAGCTTTGCATAGCGAAAAAAATACCAGCCAAAGGGCTGGTATCTCACATCAAGGTAAATAACGCCTAATCACTCTTGGTCGTCTTCATCTTCTTCATCGTCGTATAGCGCATCTTCACCTTCGTAGTAAGTGCCCCATCCGTCGTAAATAATGTCATATTTTTCAGCAAGTTGAATAAGCTTCGCTGCCTGTTCATCGATCGCTTCGGCCTTCAGTACCGATTGCATAGTCGCGTCACAGCACAATAGTTTATTGCCGTCTTCATCTTCTGTTTCTTCTGCTTCAAGCACTTCAAAGCCCATTTTAAAGGCTTCAACAACCGCTTTTTCTAGCGTGTCAAAATCTTCAGCAAATAGGTGGTGCTCTATCTCATATAACGCATCTGGATCACTGCCATCTTCGAGCAGGGCTTGAATGATGTCGCGAGTATCTTCTTTTTGAATTTCGATTAACTCTTCAACGGATACGTAGTCATCTTGCTGAGGTTGAGACATAAGGTGCTCCAGATTTGGCTAAATGTAGACTATACTCCATCAACTTGGCGTTGCAGATAGGCGGCAAGTGAGTTCATCCCCATGAACATAGATAAACTATGTGACTGGGGTGAGCAAACGTAGCCAGCACCGCTGCAACTTCACGTCGGAAGGGTATAAATGAATTTCGACGAAATATGGCATGGTTCGCCTAAAATTGCCACCAACAACGTACCGCGATCTTTATCTTTCTAAAGGATCACTGCTCAATCAAGTACAGATTAAATAAAAAACACTTTAATTTAACAATTTATTTTCATTTTGCTAATTCAGTAGATTATCTGCCTGATGATTTGCTCTTTCACCGCATTAAACTGCCTGTTTATCAAACATTCATGCATAGCGAAAAAGGTCGCTTTGGCTAAACATGCCCGCATTATGCACTTTTTATGTAAATAACCGCATAGAAAATCACTTATTCTTCATGCTTAATTCACCCTCCTCTGAGCCAAAAACGCATAACAAAGCACTTTGTCGTTATTAGGCTTATTTGGCTGGTTTTGGAGTTATTTTTTAATAAGTGCACACTTTAAAGCATATACAACTGTAAGTTCATAAAATAACAGCTAATACCACCACTAAGTAGACTTGCATCGTTCGCTTAAGCTTGTCATAAAGAACATGAGAAATAAGAGTAGGGATACAAAATGAATAAGCTGTACGTTGGATCTGAAGTTGGGCAACTGCGCCGAGTATTACTCAATCGGCCAGAGCGTGCCTTAACTCATCTCACACCGTCGAACTGTCATGAACTGTTATTTGATGATGTGCTTGCCGTAGAAGATGCAGGAAAAGAGCATGATGCCTTTGCCAACACATTGAAGGACCAAGATGTTGAAGTGCTGTTGTTGCATGATCTCTTAGTCGAAACCTTAGCCGTTGCCGATGCCAAAGCGTGGTTGCTCGATACGCAAATTTCTGATTTTCGCTATGGTCCCACTTTGGCGCGCGATCTGCGCTGCTATTTAGCTGACATGGATAACGAACACCTCGCCACTCTGCTACTCGGTGGTCTTGCTTATTCCGAACTGCCCATCCACTCCTCTTCGATGCTACCTAAAATGCATCGTCCGTTAGATTTTGTGATTGAGCCGCTGCCCAATCATCTCTTTACCCGCGATACCTCTTGCTGGGTGTATGGCGGCGTATCGCTTAATCCGATGATGAAACCAGCACGCCAACGTGAAACCAACCATTTACGCGCCATTTATCGTTGGCATCCTGTATTTGCAGGAGAGAATTTTATCAAGTATTTCGGTGATGAAGATCTGCACTACGATAATGCCAATATTGAAGGGGGCGACGTACTGGTGATCGGTAAAGGTGCGGTGTTGATTGGTATTTCCGAACGCACGACTGTGCAAGGGGTAGAAAATTTTGCTGCGAGTTTATTTAAACATGAGCAGGCCAAAGAGGTGATTGCCGTTAACCTGCCTAAACACCGCTCTTGTATGCATTTAGATACGGTGATGACACATATGGATGTCGACACCTTTTCTGTTTACCCCGAAATTATGCGTCATGATTTAGAAACATGGCGTTTAACGCCAAAAGGCGATGGCGGGATGAACGTCGATTCAATGCCAAGTTATGTTAATGCGATTGAACGCGCGTTAGGTTTGGACAAACTCAAAATCATCACCACTGGTGGTGATAGCTATGAGGCTGAACGTGAGCAATGGAATGACGCCAACAACGTGCTAACGGTTAAACCCGGAGTTGTGATTGGCTACGAGCGCAATGTCTACACTAACGAGAAATACGATAAGGCGGGCATCAAAGTATTAACCATCCCCGGCAATGAACTCGGTCGAGGTCGAGGCGGCGCGCGCTGCATGAGCTGCCCGATCGAGCGAGATGATATTTAACCTTTTCAATTCAACGCAGTGAATAAAAGAGATAAAAAAGCGGCGCATCAAAACGCCGCTTTTTATTTGCTTACGCTGCGCGATACAAACCACGTCAGCTCTGAGCGAGTAACAACGTTATTCGGTGCCACCAACAGTGAGCGAATCTAGCTTAAGCGTAGGTTGCCCTACTCCAACAGGCACACTTTGTCCTGCTTTACCGCACACTCCAACGCCGCGATCAAGGCTCAAATCGTTACCCACCATCGAGACTTGTTGCATTGCCTCAATGCCAGAACCGATCAAGGTTGCACCTTTGATTGGATAAGTAATTTTGCCGTTTTCAATCATATAGGCTTCAGAGGCAGAGAACACAAATTTACCCGAGGTGATATCCACTTGGCCACCGCCAAAGTTGGGCGCATAAACGCCTTTCTTCACTGTTGAAATGATCTCTTCTGGCGTATGTTCACCCGGCAACATGTAAGTGTTGGTCATGCGCGGCATCGGTAAATGTGCGTACGATTCACGACGCCCATTACCCGTAGGGTTCACCCCCATCAAACGTGCGTTGAGTTTGTCTTGTATGTAGCCTTTCAACACGCCATTTTCAATTAAGGTGTTGTATTGACCATTGACACCTTCATCGTCGACATTGAGCGAGCCACGCAGATCTTTCAGTGTGCCATCGTCAACAATCGTACAAAGCGTTGAGGTTACTTTCTGGCCAATTTTACCGGAGAAAACAGAAGATCCTTTGCGGTTAAAATCACCTTCTAAGCCATGCCCTACCGCTTCGTGAAGCAAGACGCCCGGCCAACCAGAACCGAGCACAACAGGCATCGCGCCAGCGGGAGCTGCGACAGCTTCAAGGTTGACTAAGGCTTGTCGGATAGCTTCATCGGCAAACTGAAACGCAACTTTACGGCCATCTTGTTCGGTGAGGAAAAAGTCATAACCAAAACGACCACCACCGCCAGAGCTGCCTCGCTCGCGGCGATCACCTTTTTGTGCTAACACGCTGATCGACAAACGGACCAACGGGCGGATATCGCCTGCGTAAGTCCCATCGGTTGCAGCAACTAACATCTGTTCATGCACACCACTTAAGCTCACCGAGACTTCTTGGATCAAAGGCTCTTTGGTACGAATGTAAGCATCCAGCTCTTGCAGTAATTCTGTTTTTTGCTTTTTTTCCCAACTGGCTAATGGGTTATCCGCCGCATAATAGGCTTGATTATCGCTACGTTTAAAGGCTTGAACACAACCACTTTTACCTTGCTGCGCAATGCCTCGTGCGGCTATTGCACTCTGTTTCAAACCTTCTAATTGGATTTGATCTGAATAAGCAAAACCCGTTTTTTCACCTGTGATGGCACGCACACCAACACCGCAATCGATATTAAATGAGCCGTCTTTAATAATGCTGTCTTCGAGCACTAAAGATTCATGCCAGCTCGACTGAAAATAGATATCGGCATAATCAATTTGACGAGTGGCAATTGTCGCTAGTGTATCCGCAATATCTTGCTCGGTTAATCCTGCAGGTTTTAATAGTGCATCTTCAATGCGGTTAATACTCATAGTTTGCTCTTATTATCTATAAACTGATTGGTGAATCGGGTGTGTGCAGCAATGGGCATTTTTTGTCGAACTTGCTCAACGTAAGCCAAGTCAATATCGGCGACTAAATTCCCCACTTGCTGGTTTAAGCTTGCAATAACCTCACCCCAAGGGCTGATGACCATCGAATGACCCCATGTCTCGCGCCCACATGGATGAAGCCCAGTTTGCCCAACCGCAACAATCCAACACTGATTCTCTATCGCTCGGGCTCTTAACAAGACTTCCCAATGTGCCTTTCCGGTCACCGCCGTAAAGGCCGCAGGAACCACTAATATCTGGGCACCCTGCACTCTTAATTGGGAATAGAGGTGCGGAAAGCGCACATCATAGCAGATGGAAAGGCCAATTTGACCAAATGGCGTCGACGCAACACTCAGCTTTGTGCCGCAGGTAAAAGTTTCCGATTCTCGATAGCGCTGGTGGCCGTCAGCGACATCTGCATCAAACATGTGTAATTTGTCGTAGTACGCGACAAGATCGCCACTAGCGTCAAACAGCAAGGAGGTAGTCGTTACCCCGACCTCACGACGGATAGGCATGCTGCCCACCAACAGCCACACCCGATGAAAGCGAGCCATAGCAGCCAATTGACTCTGCAAGGGCCCTTGCCCCAATGGCTCGGCATGTTGGTGATACTGTTGTCGCGTGCCAAACACCAGTGCATTTTCCGGCGTGACAATCCACTTCGCACCTTGCGCCACAAGTAGTGACACTTGCTGTTCGATATAGGCCAAATTCTGCGCAGGTTCAGAGCTTGACGTCATTTGAATAAGTCCAACGCGATCCATGCCTACTTCCCTATTTTTCAGTCAATTTTCTCAACTTTTCTGGTAATTTAAACTCGCCCCTACTACGTGAAAGCTCTTTAACAACCGGTGAATTAATTGGTCCTTTAACCTCATAGTTGACTTGGGTAAAGACCTCAACCACAGGTGCAATCACGGTCGTAATAGCTAGGACATACAGCGCTGTTTGCGGTGTCACCGCAAAAGCCGTCAAGACGGGAATTCCTGATGTGATGTCTGGTACAAAATTCACCTCAGCATCAACAGTACGGCTATTGAGATCCGCTAAGCCTTTAATGGTCATTTCACCGGCAACAGCATCCATTTTGATGTTGTTGGTAACAAAAATCCCTTGCGAAATTTCACCACTGCCCGTAATTGAGTTAAAGGCCATTCCTTTATCAAACACGTCACTAAAATCGAGCTGCATTTTACGGATAATGGAATCTAAACTGAATAATCCGAGTAAACGAGCGGCACCGCTGACATCAGAAACGACACCTTTACCCATAGTAGTCTCTATCTTGCCTTCTAAGCTGTCGATCTTCATTGACCAAGGCGCGCCATCCCATTCGGTTTGACTCGACATTTCAAATGGCGCTCTTTGGATACCGGAGCTGATGCCAAAGCGCTCCATCAAATCGCTATTATTGTCACCTTTCATGGTGAGATTCAGTTGAGTATGACTACGCTCATCACCTTGTGCGTCTTTATTCAACGTCCAAGCACCACTGATATTGACTTGGTTTGAACCACTACTGATATAAATCTTCTTCCATTGCAAAGTATCACCTTGCCGTTGGAAGTCCATATTCATCTTGCCCACCTTGTAACCCTGCAACCAAAGATCATCAATGGCCAAAGTTAAGTTTGGCACCAATCGATGAAACTGTCGGTCAAAATCAGTAATAAGCGGCTCAGACTGGCGATCTTGATCAACCAACAGTGATTTTTTGGAGCTGTCCTCCAGCTCAGGAATGTAAACGTGCAAGCGTTCAAGCGAGACGGACAAATCATAAGGTTCAATATAACTCGCTTGACCTTTTGCTTCTTGGCTCTCGAGCTGTGCGTACCAACCGAGATTTTTACGTCTAGCACTAAAATCAACATCGTGCCACTCAATGCCCGCTAGTAGAAGTGCTTTGACGTTGATGTCCACTCTCTCTGGTGGTGGGATCTCAGGAGTATTCATCTCCGCTAGAGCTGATTTTTTCTTCGGTTGAGGCTCATTGGCCAAACTCAACCATTCATCCAAATTAAAGGTATCGCTGCGGATCTGCGCATGGTGGCCAACCACTGGGCTGATTTTGAAATTGCCGCTCCCTACTATGAGATTGGTGGCTGTCAGGCGTGGTTTTTTCGATGTGATATCGATTTCAGCTTGGTATTTCGCTTGTGGTAATTGTAGGCGAGCGGTGATCGACTCTTGGTTACCCGATGCTTGCAAGTGAGCTTTGCCTGCCACGTTGAAGGCTTTTTTTAGCGGGTAAGGGTAATCACTTTCTACCATTTTTAAATCGGCTAAGGTGTCGATTTGATAAGTGAAACCGACATCATTGAGCTGAATATCAACGCCCATTTGCCAAGGAGCATGCCCTTTTAAACGGTTTAGCCAGCGCTCACCGACAAAAGGCGTCAGGGGTTTAATATCCCAGTCTCCCACCACATCAATATTCACCGCGTAACCTTGGCTGGCATTTTCACCTTTAAAATCAATCGCGATCGGTTGAGTCAGCAGATCAGCCGACAAACCGGCTGCCGTCACAACGTCATTATCAAATTCAATTTTGCCAGAGACACCCTCAAGCACCATTGGCGGTGCATCAATTTCCACGTGGTTATTATTTAAATTCGCCCAACCCCACGCTCGGGGTTCCTGCTCACTATCAAAAGGAATACGAAGCTGAAATTCAGATTGCACTTCGCCACTGACTTGGATCGCCGTTAACGCCGCTCCCACCGAATCCACTAAAGGCGTTGAGGTCATATAGTCGCGTACGGCATTGCCTTGGGCTGTTGCACTGGCTTCGATTTCGATGTGTCCACCTTCGGCTAGCTCAGGTATTCGCCCTGTGATCCGCTGGGCAGTGACATCCATTAAGGTCGCAGAGTGTGAATCAAGGTACATCGCATCGTTTTCAAACAGCAGATCGAGTTGCAAATTGGTGATCGGCGGCCACGCCGTATCAAAACTAAATTTCGCCTCTTTTAAACCAACCCAAGCTTGGAATACGCCAGTGTTTTGTTGGTAGGGAAAATCGCCAAGTTCACCATACCAAAGCAGTTTAGCGGTGTTGGCTTTACCGCCTTGAATCGCAGTAGAGAGATAGTCTGTTAACTTGCGCCCCAATGCTAAGGTGGGCAAATAACGCCAAGTTTCACCTGCATTGTATAAGTCCGCTTCCGCATAAAATGAAAGTAAAGGGCTGCGTTTTTCAGGAAAATCGAGACGAAATGATCCAAGCACTTGTAAGTCAGGCGTCGCTGCAGTCACTTTACTGGCCCACAATGACCAGCCATCGTCTTGCTTTTGCCACACAACATCGGCTTCACCTTGACGAATATTCAATGGTGCTTGGAAAACCTCACCATAAGGTAACACGTCATCAATCAGCGTCACTTTGGCGCGGGCACTCTCCATGCTACCTGCAATGGAGGCTTTGAGATGGTGTACTTGTGGCAATAACTGCCATTGCGCCATGGCGCCATCACTGAGTTCAGCCGAATAACGAAGCGATTGCAGGCTATCTCCTTTGCTGAGCCGAATATCTTCTAAGGTGCCCCCCAAATCCAATAGCTGCAAAAGCTCGTTCGTTTTGCTGGAATCGGGCATCATTTTCACAAAGGGAAGCAAAGTTTTTATGTCTAACTGCGACAAGTTCAAACGCCATTGCGTCGGTTGCCATTCAAACGCGACATCAAGTTTAGGCCACACTTCGTCATCCGTGCGCAACTGAAGTGAGTAAGCGTTAACTTGCCATCCTTGTTCAATAGGTAACAGTTTGATGATTCCCGACTCTAACAACAGTTCATGCTGACGCTCTTCACCCCAAACCAGTTCAGAGGGCTTAAGTTCGACATAGCCATCTTTGGGTTGGTTATGTTCTAAGGTCAGCCATGCATTAAAACTCACCTGTCCTTTCTTAATGCCGGTTTCGTCTTTGAGATAACGAGTCAACCACGGGTTTATTTTGATATTGTCAGCGCTAACATAGAAGCGACCTGAAATATCGCGTAGTGAACCATGATCTTCAAAGTTAGCACTCACTAACAGAGAGTTAATACTGGTATCAGCGATGCTCACCACGCCTTCAGCTTTATGTTGCTGAGCGTTATTTTTCCACCGAAGACGTTCAATATCTAACTGGCGAATCTCCCCCGCGACAGATTGATAGAAAACCGTCGAGTCGAGTAGCGCAAAATCATCCAATTGCCGCAACAGTAGGTTGTCTAAACGTTGAATGACATTGCCTTGTGTGCGGCTCTGTTGGTTATCTTCAGCCTGTAGCTCAAGCCAGTTTACCGAGCGAATATCCAATTTGAGTTGATGAATACTGAGATCCGCGACCACAGGTTGCATTTGCAGTATTGACTGAATGAGGTCAAATTCAACATCGATTTGTTGCGCAGAAAAGTGAATTTGCGATCCATCAGGTAGCTTTGCTTTTAGCCCCTTAAGTGCAATTGACGGGTGAGTATTACGCCAAAAACCAGTGACCTCACTTAATTCAAATTCAAAACCTGAATTTTGGTTGATCAACGTTTGTATTTCGCCTTGGAAACGATTCATTTGTGGCAAAAACACACGCAAAGTGGTGACAGCAACAGCCAGCACCACTAGCACGCAAACGATAAACCACAATACTATTCGCCAAAGGCGCGTAAAAGTTGAGATCACAAAGGCCCTACTACATCATCACAACGTCAAATTGTTCTTGAATATAAAGTGGCTCCGCTTGGATGCGCACTTCTTTTCCAATAAACACTTCCAACTCAGCAAGAGCATGAGACTCATCACCTTGCAAGGTTTCTGCCACCGCAGGGGATGCGTAAACCACAAATTTATCCGCATCGTAAGCACGGTTGACACGCGTGATTTCACGTAAGATTTCGAAACAGACGGTTTCAACGGTTTTCACACTGCCGCGGCCTTCACAGGTTGGACAACTTGAACATAACACGTGTTCAATACTTTCACGGGTGCGCTTACGCGTCATCTCCACCAAGCCTAACTGCGTAAAACCATTAATATTCGTTTTGACGCGATCTTTAACCAGGGCGGCATCTAAGGAGTTGAGCACTCGCTTACGGTGCTCTTCAGACATCATATCGATAAAATCAATAATGATGATGCCCCCTAAGTTGCGCAAACGTAATTGACGGGCAATGGCTTGGGTCGCTTCAACATTGGTATTAAAAATGGTTTCTTCGAGGTTACGACGGCCAACAAACGCGCCAGTATTGATATCAATCGTGGTCATGGCTTCAGTTTGGTCGATGATAAGGTATCCACCAGACTTGAGCTCCACTTTACGCTCGAGAGAACGCTGAACCTCGTTTTCGGTGTCGTACATATCAAAAATAGGCTTGTCACCTTCATACAGTTCAAGCTTATCGGTTAACTCAGGCACAAACTCTGAGGTAAACTCTTTGAGGTTCTCAAATTCAAGGCGCGAATCGACTAAGATCCGCGTCAAATCGGTGCCGACAAAATCTCGTAAAATACGCTGAGCTAAACCCAATTCGCCATACAGTGTCGAGCGTGTTTTGTATTTAACTCGACGCTCCAACACTTTCAGCCATAGCCGTTTAAGAAAGGCGGCATCTTGTGAAAGCTCTTTCTCATCAGCCCCTTCAGCGGCGGTACGAATAATAAACCCACCGTGCTCATCACAATAATGAGCCACGACTTTTTTGAGACGATCACGCTCTGATTCACTTTCAATGCGTTGTGAGACACCAACATGACTTGCGCCGGGCATAAAAACGAGATAGCGCGAAGGTAGGGTAATATCTGTCGTTAAACGGGCGCCTTTAGTGCCTAATGGATCTTTGACCACTTGCACCACGATATCTTGGCCTTGACGAACTAGCTCTGAAATATCACGAACTTGAAACTGCTGTTTTTCGTTCTCAGCCACACATTCAGTATGAGGAACAATGTCAGAAGCGTGAAGAAAAGCGGCCTTGTCTAAACCAATATCGACAAAGGCGGCCTGCATTCCGGGAAGAACTCGGCTGACTTTTCCTTTGTAAATATTGCCCACAATGCCGCGTTTCGCTTCTCGCTCAATGTGGACCTCTTGAAGAACTCCGCCTTCAATCATCGCCACTCGAGTTTCACTCGGGGTGACGTTTAGTAGCAACTCTGCACTCATGAGTACACCTCAATGTTTTTAATTATATAAATTCGTGCAAGAGCTGGTCAGTTTCGAATAATGGTAATCCTACAACAGCGTAATAGCTGCCTTCGATCTTCGTTACAAATCGTCCACCCAATCCTTGAATGCCATAACTGCCAGCCTTATCGCAAGGTTCACCCGATTGCCAATATTGTTCTATTTCTTCATCTGACAAAGGTTTAAACCATACATCCGTCGTTACTACGACGGATTTAGAATGATCATGTGTTGCTACGGTTACGGCCGTCATCACTTGATGTTTTGTACCAGATAAGCTGCGTAACATCTGTTGTGCTTGAGCAAAATCAGCAGGTTTTTCAAGTACTGTTTCACCTTGCACGACTATGGTATCAGACCCAATAACTATCGAAGCAGGGTTGGATAAAGCAACACCAGCCAGTGCCTTATCACGTGATAAACGTTCAACATACACTGCTGGGGCTTCATGCTTATTACGGCACTCTTCAACGTTGGGCACCACAATATCAAACTGATAACCCAGTTGAGTCAGTAACTCTCGTCTTCTTGGCGAGCCAGAAGCTAATACAATTTTTTTATTCATCATCTAAGGTGCCAGTGGCGTCGCACACGACGAAGCAGTAGGAACATCCAAGGCCATAATATGCAATTGATCATACCAACCCATAGTGAGAGCGGGTTAAATGTCACATCTTGAATTAAATATTCGCCGCAAAAGATCAGCACTTCAAGCAACATAGATAACACGCCAATGATTACGGCTTGTTGCCATAACGCCATATTACGCAGCACTAAGAAGTTAATCGCCACTAAGTAGACAACAATGGCCATCATCATGCCACGAATGCCCAATGTTGAACCAAGCAGCAGATCCCATAACAAACCAAGGATCAAAGCCGACCCTACGTTGACTCGATGCGGCAACGCTAAAACCCAATAGCATGTCACCAGCAGTAACCACGATGGGCGCAGTAGATCCAGCTCACCCGGCCAAGGGATAGTTTGTAAAACCAGAGCAAAGAGAAATGATGCACCAATCACCAATTTACTTTTCACGACACTACTGGCCATCGGTTGCTTCCTCTAACATTTTCTCTGGCGTAACTTGCAATACTTTCTGCTGCCTATCTTCGTTAGGCCAGATCAACAGCAAATAGCGTAGACGATCAAAATCCACCACGGGATCGGCGGTGATCGACGCAAATTCACGCTGGGTATCTTTGTCGACCACCGAAACGTGTGCGACAGGATAACCTTCAGGATATACGCCCCCTAAACCTGATGTGACGAGCAAGTCACCCACTTCAATATCGGTGCTGGTGGGAATGTGTTCCAATTGAATACGATCCACCTGGCCATTCCCTGAAGCAATCACTCGAATATCATTACGAATAATTTGCACTGGAATCGCACTATTGGTGTCAGTCAGCAACAACACCCGGCTGTTATGCGCCGCCACAAAAGTCACTTGGCCAACAATACCTTTGTCGTTGATAACGGGTTGCCCTTCGTAAACGCCATCCGTTCGCCCTTTATCAATCACAACTTGGTGACGATAAGGTGAGGTATCGACCGCCATCACCTCAGTGACAACCTTCTTTTCATCACGAACAAAAGAAGATCCAAGCAATTTACGTAACCGTTGGTTCTCTTCGCGGTATTGATCAAACAAGATCAAATCACTTTTCAAGGTGATCGCTTCTCGTTTTAAACGTTGATTCGATTCAATCAGTTTTTGATGAGTGGCGAATCGCTCATACAGATCATCAAACATGCTGCGCGGTAAATCCGCCATGTATTGAATGGGAGCCACTAAGCTATTAAGAAAAAAACGAACGTTGGAAAAAGCACCTAAACGACTATCAGCCAGCATAAGACTGGCTGATAAAATCACGGCAAAAAAGAGACGTAGCTGAAGAGATGGTCCTCGACCAAATATTGGCTTCATTCTATAAAAATCCTAGATGTCATGATGGGAGCTTTACGGCTCCCAAAGCCATTATTCTTCGCTAAATAGGTCGCCACCGTGCATATCGATCATTTCCAACGCTTTACCGCCACCAAGGGCAACACAGGTTAGAGGATTATCGGCAACCACGACTGGTATTCCCGTTTCTTCGGTCAAGAGGCGGTCGATATCTTTGAGCAGCGCTCCACCACCGGTTAATACCATACCATTTTCTGAGATATCAGAAGCAAGCTCTGGCGGACACTGTTCAAGCGCAACCATCACCGCAGAAACAATACCGGAAAGCGGTTCTTGCAGTGCTTCTAAGATTTCATTGGAGTTAAGAGTAAAGCTACGAGGGACCCCTTCAGCAAGGTTACGACCACGAACTTCAATCTCCATCACTTCATCGCCGGGGTAAGCCGAGCCAATTTCATGTTTGATTTTCTCTGCGGTCGCTTCACCGATTAAGCTGCCGTAGTTACGACGCACATAATTGATGATCGCTTCATCAAAACGATCACCGCCGATACGCACAGAGGAAGAGTAAACCACACCGTTCAAGGAAATAACGGCAACTTCAGTCGTACCACCACCGATATCGACCACCATTGAACCCGTTGGTTCAGAAACACGCAGACCAGCACCGATGGCCGCCGCCATAGGCTCATCAATCAAATACACTTCACGCGCGCCAGCACCGAGTGCTGATTCACGAATCGCACGGCGTTCAACTTGGGTGGAGCCACAAGGCACACACACCAGAACGCGAGGGCTTGGTTTGAGTACACTGTTGTCATGCACCTGCTTGATGAAGTGTTGCAACATTTTTTCGGTCACGTAGAAATCCGCAATCACGCCGTCTTTCATAGGACGAATTGCAGAAATATTCCCCGGCGTACGACCAAGCATCTGCTTAGCGGCATGACCGACAGCAGCAACGCTTTTTCCACCACGACCTTTATCTTGGCGAATAGCAACAACGGAAGGCTCGTCGAGGACAATACCTTGTCCTTTAACGTATATAAGAGTATTGGCGGTACCTAAATCGATCGATAGATCGTTGGAAAACATGCCACGCAGTTTTTTGAACATATTCTTCGCTCGTCCTGCAAGAATTAGAAGATAGAAAATTGCACTAAATGTACCAATGCCTTGCGATCACAGCAAGGCGTTGACGCATAAACATGGACTGAAACACGCAATTTCTAACAGATTCCTAACTTAGGTAGAAAAATCTCTATGAATTTGTGTGAATTATCCGGTTAATTTTTTTCACGCCACCAGATTACCCGGTCGCTGCCTCGGTACAATCCAAACTGTACTCGGCCTGAGACTTGATTTTCAAACGCGCTATTTTGATCATTGTAGGGACGCAACCAAGGCAACCCATGAGCATTGAGATCAAGCAAAGTATCAATGAATCCTTGATGACCCGCTCCCGGAGCCGTAAAGTTGATATTCGCGGCACCCAAAGCGAGCGTTTGACTGACTAAAGTAGGATAAACTTCAGGAGCCCCACCGGAACCTAAAGTTAGATCGGTCGGCGTTAAAGTGAAATTCGCAAGATCTGGTAACCTTGTACAGCTATCAAAGCTATTGGTAACAAAGCCATTGGCAGTGAAGTATTCACTCGTGATTGGCTGACTTAACGCACTCGTTTCTGGGCCATAAGTGTCGTGGATCACCAGTTTTCCCCAACGCAATTTCATCTCATCATCAATGTCTGTAATCGTATAGTTTAGGCAAGGATCACTGGCCGTTTCTCGGTAGCAAACTCCATCAAGGTCTGTAAGATCGGATACCAAGAGGGTAAGATCTAACTTGCTGTTAAAAGGCACTATTGGTTGTGGTGGCTTTTGGTAGATCAATATCTCCCCAGAGAGTTCAATGCGAGAATCAACGCCATTGACTCGGTTCACACTCGTCAAATCGCTATCAAAGCTGATTGGTAAACTATTCACAGTATCGTTATATATTCGGTTGTCCCACTGCCGATCATAACGCCACCAAGCACTGTCGAAATAATTGACTGTTTCACTGCCTGACGCGGATCTTGGGTGTAAGTAAATACCCGGATTGTCTTTATATCCAAACGGTTGTCCTAAATAACTGAACGATTCGTCATTCGGAGAAGTCACCTCACACTCAGCCTGTAAGCTGGTCACCACCGAAGAAGGAGAAAAATAGGCTGGGATAAAACGACCTATCGGGCCCGTTGAGGCAACGGCAATCGGCAGATTCTCACTCGCTAAATCGAGTCCAAGATACGTCGTTGGCGCGTTCAGCGAGAAATCAAACACCCCAACCTCACTCACTCTTTGTTGTACAGTCGTCGAGCTACCTAATTGGTGATCATATTCAACTTCACCGAGAGCACCGGGCACGCCTGTCGCTGGTGCGATTAGAGTATGTTTAAGCTCAATGTTTGCTTGTTGATAATTTGTCACTACTAAATTGTTAGTGAAATCATTATCCTCAATCGGTGCCTCCGCAACCGCTTTGATATTGAGATTAAAGTTTTCATCCGCCCTAGCAAAAATATCACAGCTAATATCGGCATTAGGACACGCTCCACTAACACCATAATAACTGGTCGCGCTGAGTACTAAAGCACGAGGAACTCGTATAAAAGTCGTTTGACCTGTTAGTTGCAAATCCTGCTCATCACCACTCCCCGTTAAACGAGCATTCAAAGCAAGGCTACCAGCCTCACGATAGGATACGTTAATGCTCGCCTCACCATTTTGGTTGAAATTGAGCACCACTGGCATCGCAGTATTGGATGACTGCCCTACCGCCACACTATTCACACCAACCGATAAAGCGCTAAAACCTTGCCCCCCATTAGGGCTCAAGTAATCACTCCAAAAGGAAACGGGTTTCTGTACATTTTGAAAACTAGGCAAACACAGTTGTGAAGCATTATCTTTTCGTACCGCTTTAATGGTCCCAGTTACCGATTGATTGGCGTAGGAATTGGGTACATCCAAAATGAAGCCACTGTCAGCAAAGTTCATCGTGCAGTTACTGGCCAAAAAGGGGCCAGCATTCCCATTGTGGCTGCATAAGGTGTTATTGAAAGACATAGCGGTGGGAACGGAACCAGAAACATCAACGGTGACATTACCTGCGCTGTTACGCCTAAGTTGGGTGTTACCAACCCCATTGCTAAATGAGATAGTTGAACCATTCACCCAACCGCCCGTTGCACTAGGTAGAGAGTTAGGGACTAAATAAGCAATAACCGGATCGGTGAATAAGTTATTGCAATTTTCATCGGCACACGCCGTCACAGACACGTCAGAGGCTGCACAAGTTAAACCTTGTGCTGGCAAAGAGATGCGAAAGTGATTAATTTGCTCACCAACTGGACGAGAATTGAGCGCACAGACTTCGAAATTATCAATTTCATGGTTATTAGTCGAAGAGCCTGTAGAACCTGTGATGGACATAAACAGATCCGTAGGAACATTTTGTTGCGCCGCAAATGACATCACATCAACTGGCCCAATTAAAGTTTTCCAACTGTCAGTGCCAACTTTACGGCTTACGGTCACCAGCGACGTTGAAGCTTGAGTTGAGTCAATAACAATTCGGTAGCGGTGCTGAGGATTACCATTGGTATTGTCTACCCTCGGATTTAGGCAATCTCCATTGGTATTGGTTGTGCCGTTATTACACGTGCCTGCTAAATAGTTATAACCGCTATAGCCAGAACCAGAACCTCTTAATACAACAGCTTGCCGCCTGCGGCCAGGACCATTCCCGCCACCTTCAATCGAATAATTACCATATTCATCCAATCCAATGCCTAACCAGCCGCCCGCAAATCCGGGTTTTTGCTCATTGACTTTATAACCAAAACCTAAAGGACCACCAAATGCTCCAACTTGAGGAGTGACAGAGGCATCAGAAAAAACAATCGCCACCCCATCAGCACCATTACCGCCATAGGCAAAATAGTCAAATTCAACCTCTACACGGTTCCCTGCCGCTGGGAAAATGCGTTGGAATGTTGAAGCGGTGGCTTGGTTTTGCACCGCTTGTGTTAATCGCATGCGATTATTGGTGATTGAAGGCGTAAAGTCACCACTGCTACTGAATACTCGCCACTGCTCATCCAATGGCTGACTTTGGAAATCATCGCTAAAACATTGCAGCCCTGAACTTTGGCACAGATGACGTTCGTTATACAGATTGACAATCTGACTATCAGTGAGAGCTTTATTATAAATAGCCACTTCATCAAGCCTTCCGGAGAAAGTTCTGTTGTCGGAATTGTAATCTCGACCAATCTCTAAATTCACTGTATTGGTTTTGAGTGGTTGATTATCGCTGTTTGTCGCCGCAACCACACCATTAATATAGATTTTTTGTCTCTCATTACTACTTGCTGAGCGGTTATAGCGAATGGTGATATGAGTCCAAGTATTTAGCGGAATAACATTGGATGTGGTTAATGTATTGGCACCGCCAGAACTTCTCTCCCAATACCAAAAAACTCGCCCTTGGCTATCAAGGTGGAATTCGTAGTTAGTATCTTTCGCCACTATGGTATGCAAGCCACCATTCGCCGGGCGACTGACGGGGTACACCCACGCAGATATCGTTAGCTGGTCCGAGAAGGATAACTGGCTATCATGAGCCACTTGTACATATTGGTTTTGGTTGGCAACAAACTCGCCATAACCACAAGTACCGTAATTATTAATATTAGCGGGTAGCGCCGGTGATTGAGAGCTGGTAAGCGCACCATTCATTGCGCGGCCGTTAAGAGAAGAGCCAAACGCATTCTTGACTTCATTGACAGCCCCACTCCATTGCACTTCATCAAAATGATAGCGCGCTACAGGAGAGGGATCACAAGCATTCAATGGATTAGATATGGGGGAACATGTACCAGTAATTGAACTATTGTTGACATTAACTTGGCCACCAGCATTATTAATTGCCGCATTAAAATCACCATAAGCCGTTGAGTCATTTAAGGTGATATCGTTAGAGGTAGTACTGATATTGACCTGAGAATCAGGCCTTCCTAGCTGGCTATTGTTTGCCGTGAAATGACTTGCCCCTGATACAGAACCGGAAGTCATATCCACCGAATTAAACGTCACAGAGTTATTAGAGGTCATCGTAATATTGCCGCTATACACACTTCCTGTAATGACAATGCCTGATTGCGCCGTAATATTACCAACCACGTTTGCTCCAGTAATAACAACCGTTTGATCATTACTGGTTAAATTACCCTGCACGCTACCACCGTTGATAGTGACGTTTCCTCCCGTCGTAACATTACCAATTAAATTGGTGTTATTGAAAGTTACGTTGCTGCTGTTGGCTGAAACATCCCCATAAATCGTATTTTGAGAGCCTTGGCTGGCTATCGCTCCGTAGTTCGCTTGCAGACTTATCCTATTTGATGCGTTACCCACTTGGTTATTAATCAAATAAAAACCGTCATTGGCGATCAGTGTTGAGTCAACATCGGCGACAATCACATCACCATCATTTAACGTCACTTGACCACTACCGCTACAGGTATAAGTGTTGCCAGATTTTTGCCACGAGGTATTACAAGGAGGATATTGATTATTGGATAAATTATATTGTTGGGCACAAACCCCACTGCTCATGAGCAGTAAGCTAATCAGCCATTTATAGTGAATCACTTTTCACCCCCACTTCGATGACTCGCTGCAACATCCAATCGCCAGACTGACAGCGCCCGGTTGAAGTCAGTTGATAGACAGTAAGGCCATCATCCATTGTACCCACCAAATTACATTTAACCTGTGCACTACATTGTGCTAATCCTTCACCTTCAAACGTGAGTGATTGTACAGAATGAGTATGGCAACTGCCGTCGGTTGTCGTTTGATAAAAACGACTCAGTTCAACGTTGATCGCCGATCGCGCCGCCATTTCAGCCCTTGTCCCTAACACCATCGAAACCAATTGCTGGCTATTGCGCTGTTGATTACGGTTCGCGACCGATGCAACAAAGCCGACCACCACAATGATAAAGATGACCAATACTAAGCCGCTGCCTTGCTGTTTACGGCGTGTTGTAGATAAGCGCATCATGGTCAAACTTTACCTCCTCGCCGCGGTCGGAAAATGTCAGTTCAATTTTCACTAAGCCGTTGCGTTGTAGCTCTGGCTGCGTGACGTGAAAATTAGCTTGGCTAATGTTTTCAGCCATCAATACTGGAGTACCAAGCTGTGCAGGGCTGAGCGCACTGCGATTAAGCGCGTAATCCGCATAACGATAAATACGATTGTTCTGATAACAAAAAGCCACTGGCGTGCGATAAAAATAGACTCGCTTAGCTGGTGATTGAATTACAAACCCAGTCGGTTGTGTCAAGGCTGCATCAACCATGATCGCGTCGTTGGGTGGCGTAAAATCAACATCTGCGTTTACTTGCGCTGTTTGCCCACTTGCATTTGGCGTTTGGCGTAGCGAAGCGGCGTTGGTTGGAAACACGACCAGACGATCGCCATTGAGTACCTTTTTGTCGATCGGCAATAAACGCACCGCAGCCGAAGGCGATTGCACGGTTGGCAGGTCGTTGTAGATCGCGCTGTCAGTGATCGGTAAAAACTCAATGCAACCATTTTCCACCATCACGCTGTTTGGTACCGCTTCACGCAGTTCTCGGCTCAGCCGCTCAGTAACAAAGCGCCCTTGTTGGCTCAAAGCTTCGCGGGCGGTGGTATCAACATAAATACCCATACTTTGGCGGATCACAGAGCCTAAAAATAGCCCGACTACCGACAACAGAATAATCGCAATCACCATTTCAATCAGGGTAAAACCACGCATCAGAAATTGCCCTTAATCGCCGCAAACGGGTAGCGATTGCCCTTCGGGTCAATGATCACCACAGATACCCGTTTATAGTGAGTCAGTTGGTTAGCGTTCACTCCGCTTAGTTGCCCACCATTGTCCTGCTCATAAAATACTTGAATCTCAACGTTATAACGTTGGTAATCAGCACTGATATCAATGCCTAATACATCTTTAACCGATCCCGTTAGGCCATGGAAATCATCCACATCGTTGTACAACGTATTATTGGTTTCACTAGGTTCTGGACCCAGTAGCGCTACAGATGTACACACTTCTCGTCCTAATGTTGTCACTAATACACACTCAGGCACTCCGCCATTGGGCCCGGAGTTTTGGTCAAAGGCTCGGCCCATTACTTCATCCATAACCGCGCGGCCTAACTCGGCGGCTTTTACTGCTAGCACCTGTTCAGCGCTTTGTTGCGAGCGAGGATAAAGCGCGGCCGTGATGCCTGTCATGGCTATTGCTGTCACTGTGATAACGATGATCATCTCAATGAGAGTAAACCCGCGCGGCGCGTTAACACGCATAAATGTACCCCTCGCTATTGATGCACACTTGGCGAGATTCACCCGATTGCAGATTATTTAAGGTAACGGTGCAGTTTGCCGTTAAGCACTGCGCGGCGCGACCTAAACTATCAAAATCTAAAAAATAGCTGCCATCGTTATTGGTTAACGTCAGGGTGATATCGTTCGCCGCCGCGTCAACAAAACTACTGTCGGTTGCAGGGCTGAGCAGTGAAGTAGTGCAGGCACCAGCAGAAACGGAAGGAGATACTTGCTGTGCTTGATTATTGCTGACCAACCAGCGATTACAGAGGCCGGTACGCTGCATGGCGCGGTTTTGGGTTAAACGCAGTGAGGCCAACACTTCGCTTTGAGTGGTCACGCTTGAAAAGGAGGAGATGCCAGTATAACGGCTTGCAGCGTACACAGCGACAATGCCCAGCAGCACAATTACCACGACCAGTTCGATCAACGTAAAACCACGCCGCGCTGCTAAATGTTGCTGCATTTTATACCTCTAGCGAAAAAACAAGTGCTTAAAGTATATAAGAAATTTCAGTAGTGGGCTTAAGTTTTACTCGCTTTTGTAAATGAGAAAGAGCTAACAATAAAGGCCAGCAATGCTGGCCTTTATTAAATCTAATTACAATTTGAGACAGATATTGCAGGTTGAGCGTTACTTACCGCTGGATCAATTGCATAGGTCACAGAACATGAACTAGCACCTGCTCCTGTTACACCACTCTTAAAGCTATATGAAATCGATGTTGTTGGTGAAGATGCGACAACACTCCAATCACCATTCAATCCAGAAACTGCTTTGCCAATACCATCAACACTTGCTTCAGGATAACCCCAAACAAGTTTCACAGTGTCAGTTCCAATTGTGACTGTTTTACCTTGTGAGACAGACTCATTCCCATCAATAGCAGCTCGTCCATAAACTATCCCGGCGGATCCATCCATAGCTCCTTTTAACCCTTGTAAAGAAGCTTGGCGCGCATCGCCTTGCAAATTCAAAAAACGTGGTGCGGCGGTGACGGCGAGAATGCCGAGAATGACAATCACAACCACAAGTTCGATTAGGGTGAAACCGTTTTGTCTTTTCATAGTTACTTTCTCTCTATGTTTTAATCAATGCGCAGACTTACTGCAAAGTGACGGTCACACGACCAGTTTTTATCTCATACACAAACTGGTGCGCGGTTCCGCCCTCTTTTTGCACATAAGTACAAGTGGCTTGACCGTCATCGGCTTGTGCTGAATATTTTACATTAGCGTTATTGGCTGCATTAGCGACTGTGTCAACTTTTGGTGGGTTTTGCAGCAAATTATCCATTAAATCAATACATGACTGATCCGTAATCGCCGCTGGATAACTGGTATTATCGGTATTGAGCGCCAACGGATAACCGTCCCTAAAACCTGTTGCGGCCCCGCTGCTATCTGTAGAGCGAGTCAGCCAGAAACTGACACCATCATAGTTGACGGTGTTTTGTTTTTCCGAGCCCAAAGTCACAGAGGTTCTTGCCTGAGCTTCCCACTGAGCACGCGCCGATAGAACACCAGTAGCAAAACCACCGGCAACCCCTTCGATGCTAGCTTTTTTCGCTTCATCGGTGACATCTAAAAAGCGGGGTAGCGCTGCAACGGCCAATAAGCCGACAACCACAATCACTACGACTAATTCAACTAAGGAAAAGCCCGTTTGTTTGTTATCCATGCTCTACCTATCTCTTTGTTATTACCGTGTATTATACGCACTTGTTCTCGCATCGCTACGGGGCGAGTGCCCATTTCACTGCTTACGTCGAAAACTCATGCTGAAAAATCGACGCTTACTGTAAACTTATCCCTTAAAAGTTCAATGGTTATCACCTGTTTTTGACTGTAAACATAGCGACATTGATACTGATTTACTTGATGTGCCGATTCAATTGAAATCACTTTGCTTTCAAGTAGTTGTTCATCTGGGTATAGCAGGCTTAACCAATAACGACAATCTATACTTGATTCATTCTCAGCCAATGGTAATACCCAGCCCGTTGCACTCATATTGAGTAATCGACCATTCGCGATTAAAGTTGAGGGCCGCCCCTTTAATAACCAATCTTGCTTATAAAAATTGGCACTTTCTACGATTTTACTGCTCGCCATCGCTAATGCGGTTTGATTGGCTTCTTTTTCTATCGACTGCCATGCTGATAGCAAAGCCATCAAAAGAACAAAGACAATCAACCCCCAAATTACGAACTGAGAACGCTCTATCGCCGTTTTCATCTGACAACCTTTATCCTTTGATCGCGTCGAGCATTCCCCACATTGGCAAAAAGATGCCAAGTGCCAGCACCAACACCATAGCGGCAACAATCACCAATAAAATCGGCTCTATGCGCGCGGTGAGGGTTTTGAGATCGTAATCCACCTCTCTATCATAGAAGTCCGCGACTTCAAGTAGCAACTCATCAATGCGCCCTGTCTCTTCACCCACCGAAATCATCTGAATAACTAATGGCGTAAAAATATTGGCGTTTACCGCGGTGGTGGATACGCTTGTTCCCGCTTCAATGGCAGCTTTCATTTCTAACAGGCGAGATTCTAGAAATTTGTTATCCAACGCTTCGGCAGATAATGCTATCGATTGGTTTAATGGCACCCCCGCTTTCAACATCAAGGCAAAAGTTCGAGAAAAACGCGCCAATTGCGCTCGGTTCACTATGCCGCCGACAATAGGCATTCTTAAGCGAAACTTATCCCACTTTTGACGCCCTGCGGCTGTGCTCAACCAAGCTCTGAAAGCAAATAAACACCCAAGCAATACGCCTATCATCATCGGCCAGTAGTTGACAAAGAAATCTGACATACCAATTAAAATGCGAGTTGGCAGCGGTAAATCAACCCCGAAACGGCTAAACATGCTAGTAAATTGTGGGATCACTTTAACGTTGAGAATGAACATCGCGACCAAAATAAAGCTGATGACAAAACTCGGATAACGCATCGCCGTTTTAATCCGTTTACGAGTTTCGACTTCTTGCTCGTAGTAATGAGACAATTGCAGCAAGACTTCATCAAGCCGCCCTGTGTTCTCACCGACGTGGATCATCGACACAAACAACGGGCTAAAGACTTTCGGGTACATCTGCATTGAGCTCGATAAACTGCGCCCGTTGGTTAGCTCATTACTAACCGCTTCCAATGCTTCTTTAAGCTGTTTATTAGCACAATTTTGGATAAGTCCTTTCATCGAGCGCAGCAGCGGCACACCCGCCTTGGTCAAGCTGTAAAGCTGACGACAGAAGATCACCAACACCTCAAGTGGCACACTTGGGGTAAACAGCGATTTCCAATCAATCGAAAAATCAGCCCCTTGGTCTGACGAAATTAAGGTCGGAATCACGCCTTTGTTAAATAGCGCTTCCGCCGCGAGCTCTTCCGTCGGCGCATCAACATGCCCCGAGGTTTTGCTACCATCTAAATTTCGACCCTGATAACGATACGTTGGCATGAGTAACCTTAACTATACATAGATGGCTTGAATGATACCGGATGAATCACCTTCACCTAAGCTCATCACTTCATCTAAACTGACAACACCTTGTAGCGCCAACTCCATCGCCGAAGCTAGCAGCGGTTTGTATTGCTTCGACTGACGAGCGGCTTTCGCAAAACTAACCGCATCGTTGGCGCGCAGCGCATCCATCATCTCGTGTTCAAGTTCGAGCATTTCAAAAACCCCAATTCGCCCACGGTACCCCGTCAAATTGCAGTTCTGGCACCCACGCCCACGCGTAAAAGCCGCTTCAACTTGATTTGGGAAACGCACCGTCAGCCACTGTTTACGGGCTTCATCAACCTCATCCACCGCTTTACAATCGGGGCAAACTTTACGCACTAAACGTTGGGCAACCACAGCCCGCACGGCGCTGGCCACTAAATAACCCGGCGCGCCCATGTCCATCATGCGCAAGGCGCTATCAACCGCATCATTGGTGTGTAAGGTGCTCAACACTAAGTGGCCGGTTAAGGCCGCGCGCAAACCAATTTCAACGGTTTCTTGATCGCGCATCTCCCCGACTAGAATAATGTCCGGGTCTTGACGCAAAAAGGTTCTCAGCACCGTTGAGAAATCAAGGTCAATTTTAGGGTTGATCTGCACTTGGCTGATGCGTGGCAATCGGTACTCAACCGGATCTTCTGCGGTAATGATTTTTTTACCGGGAACATTGAGCTCAGATAACGCGCCGTACAGCGTCGTCGTTTTCCCTGAGCCGGTTGGGCCGGTCACTAAGATCATGCCGTGTGGACGTTTAAGTTGATGACGTAAACGCTGTAAAATATCATCAGGAATACCTGACTCTTCCAGTTTACGAACTCCGGATGATTGGTTGAGCAAACGCATCACCACCGACTCACCGTATTGCACTGGCATGGTCGACATACGAATATCGACCGATTGGCCTTTGGCTCGGATATTAAAACGGCCATCTTGTGGGAGGCGTTTTTCTGAGATATCAAGATTGGCCATCAATTTTAAACGCAGCACTAAAGCCGAAGCGATGTTGGTTTCATTGAGTAGGGTTTCGTGTAATACCCCATCAATCCGCTGGCGTAAACGCAATACGTTAGCATCAGGTTCGATATGAATATCAGACGCCCCGACCTGAATCGCATCTTCAAATAGAGAGTTGATGAGCTTAACAACGGTCACTTCATCGCTATCATCATCACCGATATCGAAATCAAAGGCGGTATTGCCTTGGTGTTCCAGTTGTAGCTGCTCGGCAAAGGACGCAATTTCTTTGGTGCGGCGATAGTAACGATCAAACCCTTCAACCAATTGTTTTTCTGGAGCAATAACAAATTCAAAACTGTATTGGGGTAATTGAGTAAGCAGAGATTCTTGAGCAAACAGATCCGCCGGATCACTCATTGCGATGCGCAGCATGTCGCCATTTTTGCCAATGATTAAGGCGCGTAAACGGCGTGCATGTACTTCCGGGAGGAGCTGCACTGCATCAATATCGACATTGGCTCGGCTGAGATCGATCAGCGGCAGCGAAAGTTGCTGCGATAAGAAGCTCAGCATCTGCTGCTCTGACAAAAAGCCGAGTTCGATCAGTGTGTCACCCAGTTTACGTCCACTGCGTTTTTGCGCAGCGAGCGCTTGTTCCACTTGATTTTCAGTGATGATCCCTTCTTCAACCAGCAGATCACCTAAGCGTTTTCGTAGCTTAATTTGCACTCGCACTCTCCTCTAAACTGCTTAGTACGACTAGGCGATCACGAATAAACAGTTGCGACTGACTCGAGAGGCCAACTTTCGCAAGCGCTTGTTGGTAGGTATATTTGGCCGCCTGAAAATCCATCGTGCGCTCTTGTGCTATCGCAAGCCCTAACCACCAGCGTGCGTTCTCAGCATCAAGCTTGACTAAGCGTTGATAGCTTTCTAATGCGAGTGAATCTTGCTTGGCTTTTTGTGCCAAGGCTGCCCTTAGCGAGAGATAATCGATCGAAGCATTGTCAGGTAAATGAACTAGAGGGGTTAACGCCGCTTCACTCTGCTTTTCTTTAATCAGCAATTTAGCCAACGCGATCCGCAAACTTTCTCCGTTATGATTGAGCTTTATACCGCTTTGTAAAATTTCAAAAGCTTTGCGCGCATCACCTTTGCCGTAATAGAGCGCGGATAATTTTTGACGGGCGAGTTCATTTTCTGGGGTAAAGCGTAGCACTTCACTGTACGCATCCAGTGCCTCTTTGAGCTCATTGCTGTCCACGGCTTTATCAGCGCGGCTCATTGCTTTTACCGCCAGTTGCTCTGGCGTCAAATCCACTTGTTCAATCAAAACACTTGAGATTTCTTGGTCACTTTCAGCACCGAGCGCGACCACACGGTTAGAATGCAACGGCTGTTGATTGGCTAAGGCCGAATCCTGTTTAACCGTCACTGTGGGCGTTGCTGAATTTGACGTTTTTTTGTCTACTGCAACAACGGCAGTTTGGTAAACGGGACGATGAACCGGGACAATTTTGGTGGTCGGAGAAACAAACGCAGGCGAAGAGCTTTGCTCATCAACCTCTAACAACAGGCTCTTAGGTTCATTCACTATCGCTTGATTGGCCAGTGTCTGACTGACCACTGTTTGGTCAACCGCAACTTGGTCAACCATAGCTTGCTGCTGTGACACCGCCCATCCACCGACCGCTAAGCTAGCAGCAAACCCGGCTACCATCCACAACCAAGCGCGGCTGCGTTTTACTTTCGCAACTTGCGCTGGTTGCAAGTTCACCACCGATTGGCGTTGCGCTTGTGCCAGTTTTGATAGTGCATCGTTCATCGCACTCATGATTGACTCCATCCCCACATAAAAGGGCGTTTAAACTTAGGCTTACAGGTATCAAACGTATCGTGAATCGCTGTAAATAGGTGCTGATTGCGAATCGTGCTGTCGTTTTGCGTAAAAGCCAGCAACAGAGCTTTGTGACACACTTGGTTAATCAAACGAGGGGTACCATAACTGGCTCGCCACAACGCTTTTTTCTGTTCAAGATTAAACAGTTGCGCATCACCTCCGGCTTTGCTCAAGCGGCTCTCGATATAAGCGACTGTTTCATCTAAAGAGAGCGACCGCAGATAAGCGCTAAAAGTAATTCGTTGGCGAAATTGGCGCAGATGGTGCTGCGCTAAACGCTCATCGAGCTCTGGTTGGCCGATCAACACCAGTTGCAACAACTTTGTGTATTCTGTTTCTAAATTGCCGAATAAACGCAGCACTTCCAATGCATCGTCTGGTAACGCTTGTGCTTCATCAACAATCGCGACTACTCGTTTCCCCTGCTGCTTTAGCACAATCAATTGTTGCTGAATACGATCAACAATATCCGCATCATCTTGCTTACTAAGGCCTAGTTCGCTGGCGACAGCTTGGCGAAGTTCTCGACCATTAAGCGCTGGGTTGGGTAAGTAAATCAGTGCAATATGATCATGTAAATGATTGATCAACATACGACACACCATGGTTTTTCCGGTTCCGACTTCTCCGGTTATCTTGATCACCCCTTCGCCTAAATCAATGGCAGCACTCACTGTCTGAATCGCCTCGTAATGTGGCGCTAAGCCTAAAAACAGTGATGTATTAGGCGTGAGATGAAAAGGCAGTTGCTCAAAACCAAAGTGCTCAAGATACATGATGTTTATTCTTCGTCTGGGAACCACTCCTGTAGTAGTTCACGCGAGCGTTCGAGCTCTTTTTGCCAGGTATTAACACCCACAACCGTTGGTTTCAGCAAAATCACCAATTCGGTTTTTTCAGTCAGCTCAGAGGTGTTACGAAACAGATACCCTAAACCGGGTAAATCCCCCAAAAAAGGGACTTTAGATACTTGATTGGAGGTGTTGGATTTCATTAATCCACCAATCACCACCACGTCACCATCTTGTGCACGGATTACCGAGTCTGATTCGCGGATCGTACTGCGCGCTAATGGCAACACAATTTGGTTGCCTGCATATTCAATTTGTTTCGTCTGCTCGTCGACTTCAATCACAGCGGGGT
Organism: Vibrio sp. V08_P9A1T1; assembly: GCF_963874405.1. NCBI lineage: Bacteria > Pseudomonadati > Pseudomonadota > Gammaproteobacteria > Vibrionales > Vibrionaceae > Vibrio > Vibrio sp. V08_P9A1T1. Next base: position 14,511 of record NZ_CAWNIB010000305.1, on the reverse strand, counting down.
GCACGTGCAATAGCACATTGCCTTGGTCATCAATTTGTGGCGTCACGTCAAGCGAGATACCCGAGAAAAATGGCGTTAGTTGGATATCTGGTGCAACATTAGAGTTATCGCCATTACCAACCACACCCGTCACGTCAGTGACATAGTATTCATCAGTGCCGACTTTGATCACCGCTTTTTGGTTGTTAGCAGCGGTAACTCTTGGGCTGGATAGGACATTCAAATCACCCTGAGTTCCCATAAAATTAAGCACCGCTTCAAAACTACCATCTGAAATGGTGACATTGGTTTGGCCTTGCAACAGAGTGCCTATCGCATCCATCCCCGGCAGTAACGAAGCCGCACTACCGACCTTATTAATCACAACATCACCATTGCCAAAGGACATATTTGACCAATTGATCCCTTGCTGGTAACCATCGCTCAAGGTGACTTCTAAAATTTTTGCTTCAAGGATCACTTGTCGCTGCAGACGTTGCTGAGAAATGCCTAGAAACTCTCGCACTTCACGTATTTCATCTGGGTAGGCTCGAACAGTGATTACGCTCGCTTGTGGCGTGACAACAACGCCTTGACCTTTGCCCGAGCCAATCAGCTGTGCAACGGCTTTTTCAAGCTGCGGCCAGAAATCGCTTTCACTGGTGGTTTCAATTTCCGTTCCACCTTTCGAATTACTAGATGAGTTACTCGAATTGGAATTAGAACTGGAATTTGAGCTAGAACTACTCGAGGAACTAGAACCGGTATCCGTATTAGTGATCGTACCGGTGGTGATGGAAGTTAAAGAACGGCCCGTACGTTTAAGTTGTAAATAATCGACCGGGATAGTCACAGTACGAAGGCCTGACGGGTAAACCTGAATCACTTTACCCTTTTTGATAATTTCATAGCCATACATGTCACGAACGACGGCCAATACATCATCCAAAGTCACGTCGGTTAGATTTACCGTTACACTTCCAGTAACTTCAGGGTGGATGGCGGCACTAAACTCAGTTCCTTTCACTAAACTGGCAAAAAATACCCTTGCATCCACATTATCAGCTTGGATACGAAAGCGTTTAACCGTTTCTTGACTGCGCGCTGTGATTCCCTCAATGTCAGGCATCAAGTCAGCTTCTACGGAGGCCGGTAGAACGGCTAGATTTCGGCTGTTGGCTTCATTAATCGCCTGATTCAAAGACTGTTTCATCTCAACTGGATCGCGATGTCCCATAGAACAGCCCATTAAGGATACGATGACTACGCCTAATACGATTTTACGCATACGATTTCTATACCTTACTGCTTGATGTCCAGAGAAAAGAGGCCTAAATCCCACGTCTTTCCTCTGCGAGAAAGGGTCACTTGCTGTGGTTCAATGGCTTCTACTGTGTAGCCAAATAGCGACTCTCCGATGCCAACCACTTGATCGTTAAGCACTGCCACACAAGGTATGGTTTGTTGGCATACAATACTTTGCAACCTAGGTAGCGGGTAACTCTCTATCTTATTGACAGGTGATGCGCTCTCCCTCGCCCAACCTAATGGCGCGGTAGGATCTTGCGCTGCCCAACTACTGCATACAACACACATCAACAGCAGTGAAAAAACGGATCTAACCACCAATAAACTCCTGTCTAATGCCTAATGTATACACTTCCATAATGACTCTGGCTTGGGGGTAATTTTCTACCTTGTATTGGAAATAACGCCAATAATACTTCATCGGTAAACTTTCTAAATTGGTCAAATAATTCAATATCGCGAAGTAATTACCGGTGAACTCCAATCTCACAGGATGAACATAATAGCCTGAATATTCAGATGATTGGTTGTTATTTGCAATCGGCTCTGCTGCTAATGACTCCATGGAGACCAACGTCAACTCTGGGCTGGTTGCCAAAACACTTTCAAGCAATTGCGCCATCTTCGCGGGTGTAATCAGTGAATCAACCAATGCTGCCAGCTCAAGCGAGAGAGTTTGGCTCTGCGCCATTAACTGTTTGAATTCTAGATTGATCTCTTGATTCGGATCTTTATTAAGCTTAGCAGTCAATAACAGAATTTCACCTTGCATTCGCTGGTTCATCTGCTCAACAGACTGAAGCTGTAACCGATTAGCCGCCACCGATTTCATCGCGGGTTCAAGTAACAAGCTAAACAAGAGCAGTGTAATCACCACTAAGCCACACAGGGCGATCAACATTTTTTCACGCGAACTGATGGCTAAGAATTTGTTGCTGATGCTCTGCCAATTCATTGGCTATCCTCCGCTTTAGTTTTAAGCTCAAAGATGAGAATGCCTTGCTCATTGCGCGCAATTTTTAACTTTTCAAAACTACGTCCCACTAGGTTCAGTTCGCTTTTAAACTGACTTAACCAGTTTGGAATATCTTTCGCCTCTCTAGCCAAGCCTTGCAAATCGAGCTGCTCATGATGGATGGTAATGGTCGTTAATGAAATATCATCACGGCTGAGTGTGGCTAGCGAACGCATGACTCCTGAGTAACCGACCTGTTGTGATTGATCAAACTCATTAATCGAATCCAATGTGGCTTGTTTGCCCTTAATTTGCTGCTTCAAACGCTCAATCGCCGCCATTTTTTCAACCGATGGCTTATGCTTATCAACTTTCTGTTTGGTCGTTTCTAATTCAGCAGCAAGGACTTTATTTTGCGCTTGTTTAGCTTGTAGCTGCTGTTTCAATTGACTATTTTGCCATTGATAACTGGCATAGGCCAATAGCATCACTAAAGCGACAATGCCCCAAATCGCGCAGACCATGGAGAGTGAAAAATACTCTTTCTTCGGCTTAAGATGCGCCGGGTATAAGTTGAGCATTGAATCGTCAATGCGAGTCACTTGCTCCACCAGCAGATGCGCCGAACTCGGTAACCGCTCATCAAGCAGGGAAACTTTGACATTTAGGCGTTCATTTAATGCATCGACCAACTCTTGCTGCGCTTCTTCATCACACAGCACTTTTAGCTGATGTAATGAGGCCCCTTTAAGCTGCGAGGAAAGGTAATCGATCGAACGTTGCAGTTCTAACGCTAAGCCATCGAGCTGTAAAACCGAGCTGGCGACGCCAGTAATGGGAGAGACAACACCTCTCATTGTGCGTTGAAAACAGCATTTTTGGTCCACAAATGCGTCAAACTTAAAACTGCTGTTTTTACTACGCTGTAACAGCAAAAAATGCTCAAGATCACCGGCACTTCTCGCCCACACTTCATCTTCGGGAATGACTTTGCCTAACGCTAAACCCATCGCACTCAGTTGCGACGCCACTTCCAATACCGTGCGTTTTGAGACCACGTAGGCTTGAATTTTATTATCTGCGGGTAACGGAAAAGCATCAGCGATGATGTCAGTGACTTTCTCTGTCACCAGATCTTTCAATAAAAATGGCAGGGCGACTGACCACTCTTCTTTGGGTAACTGCGGTTTTTCTATTTGATAAGTTTGATAAAAATGAGCGTGGAGGACAAGGTTAATTACCGTACCCTTGATGTTGAGCGGTTTGAGTGCGTGAAAGAGTACCTGTTGCCACGTTGCACCATCAAGCGGGATCTCTGCCGGCAAAGTCGCATCATCCAAAGCCGAGAAATAGAGAGCATCAGGTCTTACGACAACGAACAATTGCCGCAACGTCGCTTTAGATGGTTTTAATTTATCAATCAGTGACTGAAGATTCATATAGGTTCGCTTTTATTTTTTACGCCAACGATTTCTTCGCCCTAAGGTCACGCTAGGGCTAATTATTTTCTCAGGTAACAAAGGCTGTTCTTCTTCAAACAGTCGGCCTTGCCCACCATGAATGCCTAGGTTTTTTAGCGTTTGCCACTCTTGCTCTGTTTCGACACCGACCGCAATAACTTGAGTCTGAGTACCGCCACAAGCACCGATCATGCTACGAACAAACAGCTGATTTTCATGCCGTTGGTCTATTTTCTTCATCAAACTGCGGTGTAACTTAAGGAAATCAATCTTAAGATCTTTTATGTAGTGAGTGCTGACAATCGTTCTGCCAGCCTGCCCTACGATTACCTTAGCACCGAGGCCGGAGATCATCTTAATAACGGGGCGCATATAATCGAGATGCTGTACTAATCGCCCCTCTGGAAACTCAAAGGATAGCAGTACTCTGCTACTCGAGGTCAGTTGCAGCAATTCATGTCGAAACCACTTAAAATACGACTTATCGGCGAATGGGACGACATGCAAGTTCACTGACACATTGACCTTAACTTCAGAGCGTTTGAGCAAACGAACCACCTGCAGCAACACGGCTCGATCCATCACCATTTCATAACCTACAGTTTCTAAAGCAGAATGAAAGCGAGAGGCTTTTATAACACCTTGTTCTGGATCATCAATACGCGCAAACAACTCATCGTGCAGCCATACTAAATCATTCGTCTTTTCAAGCAAATAGCAAGGTTGACGGAATAAAATTATTTTCTCAGGCGTCAGCACCTGATCAAACAAAGTTCGCCAACGCACACTGCCCCGTTCCTCTTGGAAAAAAGTACTCTTTTTAAAGCGGCTCCACGTATTCACTCGCTGTAACTGAGCACTTTTTAAGGCCGTTTCTGCCTCATCCAACACTCGACCACGCCGCTCGCCTTCGCTGTACATACTGATACCTATATGGCACCAGTTTTCTTTATCGAGCGGCTCAGGAGGCGATATGCGCGCTAAAAGCTTCAAACATTGTGTAGCAATAGAAGCGACCTCTTTTACCCCTTGGTGCGGCACAAAAATGGCAAAATCGGTATCGTAATAGCGAGATAAAATCACATCTGGGTAACGCTGTATGACGTTGGAGATGTTCTCCCCGACTTCCACAACGAGATCATCCGCTGCTTTTTTATCATTTTCTTCGCACAGAGAATCCCAATCATCGATACGCACTAACAAAACGCCACCACGCGCGCCATTCTCTAACAAGGCTGATTCCAATTTGCTATCAAAAAGGACACGGTTGGCCGTACCCGTCAACTTATCTAAGAAGGTTTGGGTCCGGATAAAAGTATCAAAGCGGCTACGCTCTTGACGAGCATCTTGCAGCTCATCAATCAGGACATCAAGCGCCTCACTCGCCGTATAAGGCCACTCGCGGTGATCACCTTTGGCGTACTGCTCCACTCGACCGGCGAGAATCATTCGCCCTCGCTCCTCCAACAATTCAGATCCAAGCAATTGCTCTTTAAGCCACTTTACCCCACGAATCAAACAAAACACGATGAGACCAACTGCCAACGTAATAGACCACATGGCACCCAATGAGTAGCTATAACTGAGATAAGGCGGAACGGCTTTAAAGCTGATGCTGTAGCCTGGATTACGTTCAAGGATAATATCAATATGGTACAAACGGGCAGGGTCAACTTTGGACGAGGTATCTTTAAAACGGTAAATAACGCCAGCTGGTGAAGAGAGCTGCATTTCAACAATGCTACTGGCTTGCAACATTTTGGGCATCCAACGTTGCAATGAATAAGCGGCATCAGGATCTTCTATTTCTTTATCGACTACCTCCACAATTCCTGCTAGGTAGTGATTGAGATATTCTTGTCCAAGCCGTTGAAAAGACAAAGTTCCACCAATAAACAAAATGAACATTGCACTGGTTACGATGAGCGTAACAAAAGCTACTAACCGAGTACTCAGTTTCAGTGTTGGTGTATACCGCATGAATGCTGAATTCCTTTTCAACGTAAACTTTGTCGATCACTAAGCTGTGCTGACAAATAAGAAAATGCTAATAGTGATAACTATATAAAAAAGCCGCGGTTTTCGCGGCTTTTTTCGACATTCGAACGTTTAGAATGGGATGTCGTCATCAAAATCCATTGGTGGTTCATTATACTGAGGTTGAGCCTGTTGAGGAGCTGACTGCTGCTGTTGCTGTGGTTGCTTTTGCATCGCAGGCTGCTGAGGTTGCCCCCATCCGCCACCTTGTTGCTGTTGTTGTGGCATTCCACCTTGCGCTGGAGCACCACCTTGAGCACGGCCACCCAACATTTGCATCACACCATTGAAACCTTGTACGACAACTTCGGTGGTGTAACGATCTTGTCCGCTTTGATCTTGCCACTTACGAGTTTGTAGCTGACCTTCAATGTACACTTGTGAACCTTTACGTAAGTATTCACCAGCCACTTCGGCTAATTTGCCAAACAGCGCAACACGGTGCCATTCGGTTTTTTCGCGTTGCTCGCCAGTTGCTTTATCACGCCATGAATCTGACGTTGCAATGGTGATATTTGCCACAGCAGCGCCACCAGGCATATAACGAATTTCTGGGTCGTTACCTAGGTTACCCACTAAAATAACTTTATTTACTCCACGGCTTGCCATGTTTTGCTCCGTCTTCCATCATGAGTGTTCTTTAAATAGCTGACTAGGATACCACGCTTTATGCGAGGCACAAATCTTCACAGAAATAGTTGTCAAAATTCATCTCACAATCTTGCTCAATTTCCTATTTTTTAGAACCGCCACCTCTAATTTAAGGATGACAAAACACTCAGTTACCTTACCATATGAAACTAAGCGCAATTTTATTTATCTCGTTGGCTTTATAACCTAATTTCCGTCATTTTCTAGGCAGTTGTCTAACATTCTCGTCAACAGGAAGTGACCATGAGAAAAGCAAACTATACCCGCACCATTTACTTTCTTTGCTTAGATAAAGAGCAAGAGCACCCTTATATTGACCATTTAACCGATCGGCTTGGACTGCCCATTCCGAAAATTGAGCCTGAAATCCTGCGCCAAACGTATTGTCCAGATAAACACAAAATATTGATGATTGATCATACCGATTATGCGCTACTGCAGCAACGCTTGGGAAATTGCCCATTAAGCAGTCAGCATCATGAAACGATCCTTATCAATGTGTTGCAAAGATTAACCACGAATGACTTATTAACCTTTGGCCATTTAAAGGGGCTATTTTATAAAAATGATACCCTAGATAAAATTGCATTTGGGCTTGGTGAAATCATTAACGGACAAAATTGGCTACCCAGACACGCTGTAAGCCAGTTACTGCACTACTATCGCTACGCGTTTGAGTCCCATACTGCTCAAGTGATTACAGACTTAACCGCCCGCGAAATACAGATCCTCCGCTGCTTACAAACTGGCGCATCGAATAACCAAATGTCGGAAGATTTATTCATCAGTGAATTCACGGTCAAATCACATCTCTACCAAATATTCAAAAAGCTATCGGTCAAAAATAGGGTCCAAGCGATTGCGTGGGCCAATCAAAATATTCTGTCTTAATTATGTGCTTTCACGCAGAATTTAACTGAGTTCACCGCTTTAGTGGTGATAGCGTTTCATAAAGCATGATAAGGTTGCGCCATCAATTAACAATTCAAATAAAAATAAGGTTATAGCATGATCAAAAAATGCCTATTCCCAGCCGCTGGCTACGGTACACGTTTTCTTCCAGCGACCAAATCAATGCCTAAAGAGATGATGCCAGTCGTCAATAAACCCTTGATCGAATATGGTGTTGAAGAGGCGATTCAAGCTGGAATGACCGGGATGTGTATTGTGACTGGGCGTGGAAAACACTCGATCATGGATCACTTCGATAAAAACTATGAGCTAGAGCATCAAATTAGTGGCACCAACAAAGAAGAGCTACTGGTTGATATTCGTGAAATCATTGATACCGCCAACTTCACCTACATTCGTCAACGTGAAATGAAAGGTTTAGGCCATGCGATTTTAACGGGTCGAGAGTTAGTCGGCGATGAACCTTTTGCGGTGGTGCTGGCCGATGACTTATGTGTCAATCAAGAAAAAGGGGTTTTGGCACAAATGGTCGCTCTGTATAAACAGTTCCGCTGCTCAATTGTTGCCGTTCAAGAAGTGCCTGAAAATGAAACACATAAATACGGTGTTATTTCCGGTGAAATGATCAAAGACGATCTGTTCCGAGTGGATGACATGGTTGAAAAACCAGAACCAGGCACCGCACCAAGCAATTTAGCCATCATTGGCCGCTACATTTTAACCCCAGATATTTTTGATCTGATTGAGCAAACAGAGCCGGGTAAAGGTGGCGAAATTCAAATTACCGACGCGCTACTCAAACAAGCGCAATCAGGCTGTGTATTGGCGTATAAATTCAAAGGCCAACGCTTTGACTGTGGTAGCGTAGAAGGCTATATCGAAGCCACTAACTACTGCTTTGAAAACATGTACAAAAAGAACGAACAAAAAGTCGCGTTGGATAAACATTCGACTCATAAAGCTTAAGTAACCGAATGCGTTAGTCACCTAATGCCTTAGTAACCTAGCGCCTCCCCAATAAAAACCACGGCAAGTCCCGTGGTTTTTATTTACTGTTTTTTTATCCAGTACCTATTTGCACAAAACTCACACTATGCAATACTTGCTTAACTTGTGTTACATAGAGCCTAGATGATGGACAAAATTGAAGTTAGGGGCGCTCGAACCCACAACCTGAAAAATATCAACCTGACCATTCCACGCGATAAATTAACGGTGATTACAGGGCTATCAGGCTCGGGGAAGTCGTCTCTCGCCTTTGATACACTCTACGCAGAGGGCCAACGCCGCTATGTTGAATCGCTGTCTGCCTATGCACGCCAATTTTTATCTTTGATGGAAAAACCGGATGTTGACCATATTGAAGGTCTTTCACCGGCTATCTCTATTGAACAAAAATCAACCTCGCATAACCCTCGTTCTACGGTTGGCACCATTACCGAAGTTTATGACTACTTGCGTCTGCTTTATGCGCGAGTCGGTGAGCCGCGCTGCCCAGAGCACAAAGTTCCACTTCGCGCTCAAACCATCAGCCAAATGGTTGATAAGGTGTTGGAATTAGCTGAAGGTTCAAAACTGATGCTGCTTGCACCGATTGTGAAAGAGCGCAAAGGTGAACACGTTAAAACGCTGGAAAACTTGGCCGCGCAAGGTTTTATCCGCGCCCGCATTGATGGTGAAACGTGCGATCTGACTGATCCACCAACCCTTGAGCTGCACAAAAAGCACACCATTGAAGTGGTGGTTGATCGCTTCAAAGTTCGCCCTGACCTACAGCAGCGCCTAGCCGAATCCTTTGAGACAACACTAGAGTTGTCAGGCGGTATTGCCGTTGTTACTGACATGGATGGTGAAGGCGAACAGATTGTATTCTCAGCCAATTTTGCTTGTCCACACTGTGGCTACAGTATGCAGGAGTTAGAGCCTCGGCTGTTCTCATTTAATAACCCAGCGGGCGCATGCCACACCTGTGATGGTTTAGGCGTACAACAATATTTTGACCCTGAACGCGTTATCCAAGATAGCCAACTCAGCCTCGCGCAAGGAGCGATTCGTGGCTGGGATCAGAAAAATTACTACTACTTCCAGATGCTCACGTCACTCGCTGCGCATTATGATTTTGATTTACATACCCCATTTAACAAACTGCCCAAAAAGGTTCAGGAAATCATCTTGAAAGGCTCGGGGAAAACTGAGATTGAGTTTAACTACATTAATGATCGTGGTGATATTCGGGTTAAACGCCATCCGTTTGAAGGCATTCTCAATACACTTGAACGGCGTTATCGCGATACAGAATCTAACTCTGTCCGTGAAGATTTGGTGAAATACATCTCGACTAAGCCTTGTACCAGTTGTAATGGCACCCGTTTACGCATCGAAGCTCGCAACGTATTTATCAATGACACCGCGCTCCCGGAAGTGGTGGAACTGAGCATTGCCGATGCCTTGCAATTTTTTCAATCTCTTGATTTAGAAGGCCAACGAGCACAAATTGCTGAAAAAGTAATGAAAGAGATCAATGACCGTTTGCATTTCCTCGTCAACGTTGGGTTGAATTATCTCAACCTTTCTCGGAGTGCTGAAACCCTGTCAGGAGGCGAAGCACAACGGATTCGCTTAGCGAGCCAAATTGGCGCTGGACTCGTTGGGGTAATGTACGTCTTAGATGAGCCATCGATTGGGCTCCACCAGCGTGATAACGAACGGCTATTAAAAACGCTCACGCATTTGCGCGATCTAGGCAACACGGTATTGGTTGTAGAGCATGACGAAGACGCAATTCGTATGGCCGATCATGTAATTGATATTGGCCCTGGCGCTGGTGTGCATGGTGGGCAAGTCGTCGCAGAAGGGAATGTGAATGACATAATTTCCAACCCTAATTCGCTCACAGGACAGTACCTGAGCGGCGCGAAAAAAATTGCGATTCCTACCGTGCGTACCCCGAGAGATCCCAAGAAAACGGTGGAGCTTATCGGCGCGTCGGGTAACAACCTCAAGACGGTTGATTTATCAATTCCTGTTGGTTTATTTAGCTGCGTAACCGGAGTTTCAGGCTCCGGTAAATCAACCTTAATTAATGATACCTTTTTTAAAATTGCTCATACGGCCTTAAATGGAGCCACCACAGCAACGCCTGCTCCATATCAAAAAATCAAAGGGTTAGAGCATTTTGATAAGGTCATCGACATTGACCAAAGCCCGATAGGCCGAACTCCCCGCTCAAACCCGGCCACCTATACGGGCATTTTCACACCGATCCGCGAGCTATTCTCGGGCACTCAAGAGTCTCGCTCTCGAGGCTATAAACCGGGTCGTTTTAGCTTTAACGTACGCGGTGGACGCTGCGAAGCATGCCAAGGTGATGGTGTGATTAAGGTTGAAATGCACTTTTTACCCGATGTTTACGTGCCATGCGATGTGTGTAAGGGCAAACGCTATAATCGTGAAACATTGGAAGTCCGCTACAAAGGCAAAGCAATTGATGAAGTGTTGGAGATGACCGTCGAAGATGCTTACGCTTTTTTTGAGCCCGTACCGATGATCGCTCGCAAACTCAAGACTTTGATTGACGTGGGTTTATCCTACATACGCCTCGGACAAGCGGCGACGACATTGTCAGGGGGCGAAGCTCAACGCGTCAAACTGGCTCGTGAACTATCAAAGCGCGATACAGGAAAAACCTTGTACATTTTGGATGAGCCAACGACTGGCTTACACTTCCATGATATCCAACAGCTCTTGACCGTACTGCATCGCCTACGCGACCACGGCAATACCGTGGTGGTGATTGAACACAACTTAGATGTGATTAAAACCGCAGACTGGGTGATCGACTTAGGGCCAGAAGGTGGACAAGGCGGCGGCGAAATTATTGCTCAAGGAACGCCCGAAGATGTGGCGCAGATCGAAGGTTCACACACAGCACGCTTTCTTAAGCCTATGTTGAAATAGAAAAAAACGGTAAAGTAAAGAAACCAGCAAGTGGTTGCTGGTTTCTTTTAATTGGAACGCGAGACCTATGGCAACATTGCATCTAAGCGGTACACAACTTGAAGCACAAACACCCGCCATCCCCTTAAACAAACCCTTTTTGCTTTCGATTGGCATTCTCTATTTACTGGCAATGCATTTTTTTATGCCCAACCCTGGTGGCTCAGGTCTGGCTTTATCTTTTAATCCAACCACTTGGCTTGCCCTTAGTTTTACGCTCTCATTAGGTCTGTATCAACTCGCATCTAACCGTAGGTTACGCTATTCCAAACTGACCATCGGTCTTTTCATCAGTTGTACCATCATGACGATTCCGCTGCTTTATACGAATGCTCAAATTGAGTCGTCGCTGAGTCGAATGTTAGGACTATGGACTGGGCTGCTTTTTTTTGTATTGCTGCAACAATTTCGTTTTAGTAACAAACATAAGCAGCGATTACTCTGGTTTATCGTACTCGCGGTATTGATTGAAACTCTATTTGGTCTGTACCAATACTTTTTGCTTTCACCCGATAATATTTTTGGCTACAACACCCTCATCAACCGCCCTTACGGCATTTTTCAGCAACCGAATGTGATGGCAAGCTTTCTCGCGACAGGGCTGGTTATGTCCGGCTATTTACTGGCTCGTCAACCGAAAAAGTACAATCAGCATGTTAGCGAAGTGAGCCTACTTTATGTCACTCCACTGCTCACTGCACCGTTGCTGGTGATATTAGCCTCGCGCACTGGCTGGATTGGCGCGGTACTCGGCACGCTTTTTGTTCTGCCTTACCTATTTAAATTTTCAACGCCTAAACGGTTTTGGGGATGGAGCGCTGCAACGCTATTGGGTATTGCTTTAGGGTTTGTCGCTGTCTATTCCCAAGGCACGGGCGATTTTCTAGAGAATAAGGCTGATTTAGAGAGCCCTCGTCGTTATACCTTTCCTCAAACCATCGATATGGTCATAGAAAAACCCTTCACGGGTTATGGCTATGGCAAGTTTGAATCTGAATATTTGCTTTATACCGCAAGGCAACACCAATTAAACCCTAGCTACCAACCGGGGTTGGCTTCGATGGATCATCCTCATAATGAATTACTATTCTGGGCGGTGGAAGGCGGTTTGTTACCTGTGCTAGGGATCACACTGGCCATGCTTTTCGTGCTCATGCGGATGTATTCGGCCAAGAAAGGGACCAGGCTTGCGATGTTCGCCCTTTTCATCCCTATCGTGTTGCACAGCCAACTCGAATACCCATTTTACCATTCTGCCATTCATTGGATAACCTTCATTATTCTGCTTTTTTGGGTTGATCAACGCGTGGCTAAATACCGTTCGGCCCCTTTTGGCCTTATCAGTAAATCCCTGTTTCGAGTATTGAGTTTAGTAGTGCCGATTTTGACTGGCTTTTATATGCTCAGCGCACTGCACAGTAATTACGTGCTTACCCAATTTGAGAAATCTCAACCCAAGAACCCGGATATCCTACAAAAGGTGACGAACCCTGTGGTTTGGAAAGACCGTTTTGATTGGGATGTCTACAGCACTTACCTCAACATTGGCCTGTATAATCAAGATCCTAAATTGATTACGCCATACATCGACTGGTCATTGGCCATCATAAAACATAAACCGCGTCCTGCTTTTTACAATAATCTGATCTTGGCTTACCAAGGTATTGGTGACGAAAGCCGCGCCGAGCAAATTCGCTCCGAAGCCGCATTTTTGTTCCCCAATATGGATTTCAGTGAGGTGCAGTATAGCCCGCCAACCAGTTCGGCTGATCGTTCGTCTGCCAATTAAATCGAGCATATGAGCCTTATTCATAAAAAAAGCTTTCCCAAAAATAGAGAAAGCTTTTGACCGTTGGGCTTATTTCACACTCCAACCCGTAGATCTCACTGCCAGATGAGTGGCTTACGTCACTGGTGGAAAATCCAACACCATGGTAGCAACGCTGAAATAGATGATCACCCCGATAGAATCCGCAATGGTCGTGATCAACGGAGCACTGGCTGACGCAGGATCGAGCTTAAACTTATTCAGAATGAACGGAAGGAGCATTCCAACAACACAACCAATAATCACCACAATTTGCATCGTTACCGCAACGACAAAAGCGATATCACTGCCGCCTCGCCAAAAACCCAATAAAGAAACAGCAATGGCCATTGTTGCCCCTAATAACGCCGCAATCCCTAACTCTCGCACCAACATGGATAGCCAATCTTTCATCACCACTTCACCAGTGGCTAAGGCTCGAACCATCAACGTTGCTGACTGGGATCCTGCATTACCGCCGCTATCAATCAACAGTGGTAAGAAGAAGACCAAGGCTACATAGGTTTGAATCGTCTCCTCAAAGTACGCAATTCCGGCACCAGAAAAAAGATTACCAAAGACTAACAACACCAGCCAAAACACACGTTTCTTGTACATTAGCCATACGCTGGCTTCTTTAAGGTTACCGGTAAAACCAACCGCAGCGACTTTATGAAAATCCATATCCGCTTGCTGCTCGGCCACGTCCATCGCATCGTCATAAGTCACTATACCGACCAAACGAAATTGCTCATCAAAAACAGGCACCGCAAGTAAATCGTATTTACTAATGGCTTGCGCTGCACACTCTTGATCTTCATCGGCTCGCACAAACACTGTCTCTTTGGTCATGATGTCAGAGACAAGCGAGGTCGGTTGTGCCAGCACTAAATCCTTAAGCGAAAGTGTACCAAGTAAGCGATTCTGTTTATCAATCACATACGCTTGATAGATGGTTTCCCTCTCGTTGGCCATTTCACGTAAACGCGCAATCGCCTGCTGCACATCATCCTCGGCGTTTAACGTCGCATAATCTGTCGTCATGATAGAGCCGACCGAGCCTTGAGGGTAGGCTGCAAGTTGTTGTACATCTTGCCGCTCTTGTTGATCCAGTAGAGCAAGTAGCGGCGGTTGGCGCGTCTCATCCAAGTGAGCATATAAGTCAGCCCTTTCATCATGGGGCATAACTTGAAGCACTTTCGCAAGCGCTTCGAGCGGCATTCTCTCCACCACTTTTTCTCTGATAGGCTCAGAAAAATACCCCAATAGCGCCGCTTGACGAGCGATTGGCATCAATTGTACCAGCTCAAAGACATCCTCTTCGCTCAAGGTCTGATTAGCCAACTGCTCAGCGAAGACTTGAGCAATATCAGCGATGGGATACTGTTCCATTAATTGATTTAAGT
>NZ_CAWNIB010000304.1:0-14490 GCF_963874405.1 Vibrio sp. V08_P9A1T1 | reverse complement strand
CAATAAAAACAATAAAATAAGAAATATCACTCAAAAAAAGAGTCATAACAACTCAAGAAAAACAGTCATTATGACTCAATGAATTCACTTAAACTCTATCCTAACCCGTAGTTACACACATAGCACTGCGGTTCGAGCTAATCACCACACAAGCCGTCTGTTTTTGTTTACCAAAACCGATGATTTGTGACAGCGCTTTTTTGCCGACCGGAATGAAGGCCGAAGCCATCGCATCCGCTTCTGTTTCTGCATGTGGATCGTGAATGAAGAAGAATTTATCGCTCATACCACTGAGTACGATCCAATGCGGCTCTTTCTTACCATCGAAACGATAAGTGCTGATGAGTAGCAGCACACATGCCCCTTCCGTCACCCACGCTTCTAGTTGCTCTTGACTCGGTGGTGCATCAATCATCGCCACATCTTGATGACTAAGCTGCTCACAAAAATCAAGATGAACCAATTCGATAACTTGTTTTTTATTGGCATCTCGCACGCTATCAATAAAAGGCGTGCTTTTGGATTGGCTCCACAGCTCCACATGATAACCGCGTCGACTAGCAGCCAATGCTAACCCTTGACCACTGCACCCACCGTGCCCTGCCGCCATAAAAATCGTTGTTGCTTCTCGCCACAGTTGCAGCTCAGCGGTGCGACTCGGCTCAAACGATTTAGACAAGCAAGAAAAGCTCATCAGCAAGCATGCCGCACCGCAAGTAAATGGCGTAGTCTGAACATAAAGTGGCATTGGCAATTGCACCTTAGGCCCTTGTGGCGACAAGCGTTTTTGCATCCGGCGTCCATTACACAAATCATCGTAATAATGGATAAGAAATTTCAGGGTTTTATAGCCCATTTTTTCATATAAATTTATCGCTGCCGTATTGTCTTCACGCACTTCTAATCGTAATGTAGTGGCACCTTGATCAAGAGCAGCACGCTCGCATTGCTCGACCAAATTTTGAGCAATCCTCCGGCCTCTGAAATCAGGTTTTACGGCAATCGAATACAACCTTGATAGCTGTGTACCTTGATGAAATAGTAGCAATGCATATCCAGCCAGCTCTGTGCCGGCATCGGCCACAAACAACACCGCTTGGTTGGAATGTAAAAAACGCTTCATTTGACGTGGAGAGATTTTATCTCCGTCAAACAGCTGTTGTTCTAACGCATTAAGAGCAGTGAGATCAGCACTTTTCGCAAGACGAAAGTCCATACGACGTCCTTAAGTGGTTGGCAAGATTGCGGCTCAATATTATTCCTATTGATTAAGGAAAAGAATAGCAATGGCAAACCTTTTGATCGTGACCGACCAGTCCAGTGACTGGCAACAATATTTCCCCTCAGAGCAAGTGGTAAGTGTAGACCAATACCTCAACAGTAATGGCACCCATACTCATCGCAGCCTGCAAGTGGTCAACCTGTGTCGCGATTATGGCTACATGAGCAGCGGCTATTACTGCTCGCTGATGGCAGAGGCACGCGGCCACCGCGTTATCCCTCGAGTGATGGCAATCAACGACATCAATCAACCCTTTTTACTCTCTTCTGGCTTATTGAAACTCAATAAACTGTGCGCCCAAACCGATTTTATACAGTGCAAAATTTATTTTGGCCGCACCGCAGAAAAAGGCTTGGATAAACTGGCTCGCCGCCTGTTTGAACAGTTTATGGTGCCCGTTATTGAGTTGGAAATGAACCGCGTTCAAGGGCAGTGGCAAATCAGCAAAATTGGCCCTTTCCCATTCCAAGATTTGAACGACCAAGAGCAAGATTTCTTCGTCGAATCATTAGAGCTGTTTTCAACCAAAGTTTGGCGTAAACCGAAGCAAGAGAAAAAATACCGTTACGATATTGCCATGCTGGTGGACGAAGAAGAGAAAATGCCACCTTCTGATCCCTCAGCATTAAAACGTTTTCGCCGCGCCGCAAACCGTTTAGGGGTTAACCTAGAAACCATTTCACCGGATGACTTATCGCGTTTGGGTGAATTTGATGGCTTGTTTATTCGCGCCACCACGAACATCAGTAATTACACTTACCGCTTTGCAAAAACGGCTGAGAAAATGGGCTTGGTGGTGATGGATGATTCTGAATCGATCATGAAATGCACAAATAAAGTGTTCTTAACTGAGTTGTTGCAACGCAACAAAGTGCCTGCGCCAAAAGGCGTGATTTTGCAAAGTTTTGATGAGCAATGGAAAAGCAATGTCATGCAGGAGTTGAGCTTTCCCATGGTATTAAAAATTCCAGATGGCGCATTTTCACGTGGCGTGGTCAAAGTACGCGACGAGCAAGAGCTGGAACGCGAAGCCGGCGCACTGTTTGAAAAAAGTGCTCTGATTTTGGCACAAGCCTTCATGCCAACTGACTTTGACTGGCGCATCGGTGTAATGAACCGCCAAGCCATCTTCGCCTGCAAATACATGATGAGCCGCGGCCACTGGCAAATTTATCAACACCACAACAGTGGCCGAGTCTCTTCTGGCGGCTTTGAAACCTTGGATTTAAAACAAGTACCTAAAAACGTGGTTGATGTTGCCTTAAAAGCGTCAAACCTTATCGGTAGTGGCCTGTACGGCGTTGACTTGAAAGAGATTGATGGCCAAGTTTACGTAATCGAAGTGAACGATAACCCTAGTATTGATCACCAAGTTGAGGATGCGTTTTTAGGCGATCTTCTTTACGATAGGATCATGACTGAGTTTCTGCGCCGTATTCAAATGCGCGGTTTCTGATCTCAATTGGTATAATCTACTGCTCCTCAATGCTGAGTCATTGAGGAGCAAGTTATAAGGATATTCATGGAATTTTTGATCGACCAGTGGCATTTTTCTGCATCCGCTCCGCAGCAAAAACTCAATAGTGCTTCACTGATTGAAGCCGGGAATTGGTATCACTGCCAACGCGATATTCCCGGTTTAAAAGAGTGGTTGCTGCAGTATCAGATCCCCACTTCAATTGTCGACAGCCTCTTAGCAGAGGACACTCGCCCACTGTTTGAGCAATACGATGATGATAACTTTTTACTGATTTTGCGTGGCGTCAACATGAACGACAACGCCAACCCAGAAGATATGTTGAGCGTTCGTATTCTCTATTTCAATGGCGCGCTATTTTCAACCCGAAAAATCCCGTCAAAAGCCGTCAATGTAATCCGTGACCTACTGCAGGCCGGGCAAGGCCCGCAAACCCTTTCAGATGTACTCGTGCAGATCATTGATGGTTTAAACAAAAACATCGATAACTACTTAAACAGCATTGAAGCGAAAATCACCCAATACGATAACGAGATTGAACTCAGTGACGAGCTGATGCAGACGCATAAAGCGCTGCTCAAAATCAAACGTTTTATCAAACCTCAGCAATACGCCATCGATGATTTCAGTGATTCCAAAGTCTCGCTGGCAAATGATAAAAACTTGCGTCTGCGCCACAGCGTTAACACCATCACGCGCATTAATGAAACCCTCGATTTTTACCTTGGTGAGCTCGAACTGATCAAAGGGGAATTGCGTCAATATCATGCAGAGAAGATGAACCAAAACACCTATTTATTCTCGGTGATTGCGGCGATCTTCCTACCAACAAGCTTTTTAACTGGCTTACTTGGGGTTAATGTCGGCGGTATTCCCGGTACTGAATCCCCCGTTGCTTTTGCTCTCTTTTGCATCGCACTGGTTGGTATTTTTGGTTTAGAGTTTTGGATTTTGCATCGGTTACGTTTTTTCAATAAGGAGTCGTAATTCACTGATGATGTATATTTTTGGTTATGGCAGCTTGATCAACTCCGCTTCTCGCCAGTTAACAGGGCAAACAGGAAGAGCGATTCCCGTAGTCGCGCATGGTTTAGTTCGTTACTGGGGAAAAATTGATGAGAGCTACATATTGTCACCTTTGGTGGTGAATGAAGGACAAGGGCAAGTCAACGGCGTACTACTGGAGATCGATGAAACCGCTTTGGCAGAATTTGACCGTCGAGAGCGTGGTTATGAGCGAGTGCCCCTCAACGCTAATCAAATCGAGAGTGATGACGCTTTTAACCTCCAATGGCCGATTTGGGTTTATGTCAAAGAGGCACCAGAGCCTCCCTGCGAGCGAAGCCCTATCGTACAAACCTATGTCGATACCGTGCTGGCTGGTTGTTTAGAGTTTTCAGAAACCTTTGCGCGCCATTTTGTTGAGCACACGGTAGGCTGGCAACATCCGCTGATTAACGATCGCCTCGCGCCGAAATACGGTAATTTAGCAGGGGTAGACCCCTGTCATCATACGATCATTGATAAGCTGATTGCCACTGTCCGTTAGCGCATTAGCTTTCATTCCAATTTTAAACGTTTACATTAATTAGAAGCCTTGATTTACCTATATAGAAAGTCGTAATTATCACATTGATTGCATTGTTCGTTTGCCTTATTTACACCACCATTGTTAAATACAGCGAGCAATAGCAAGAGGTGTAATATGGCTACCATAAAAGATGTAGCTCGCGAAGCCGGTGTGTCAGTGGCAACGGTTTCACGAGTCATCAATAAATCCCCTAAAGCGAGTAAAACATCGATTGAAGCGGTCACCGCCGCAATGAGTTTACTTGGCTATCGGCCTAACGCCGCCGCACGAGCTTTAGTCAGCCAAAGTACCGACACCATAGGCGTGCTAGTCAGCGACGTTTCCGATCCTTTTTTTGGCATGCTCGTGAAAGCGGTCGATAATGTGGCTCATGACAATGGCAAGCATTTGTTGATTGGCAATGGTTATCACCGTGCTGAAGAAGAGCGCCAAGCGATTGAACTGCTGATCAACAGCCGTTGTGACGCTTTGGTGATTCACTCGAAAGGTTTATCGGATCAAGAATTGATCGACTACGCTGCCGAAGTGAAATCGATGGTATTGATCAACCGTCATATCCCGCAACTGGCTAACCGCTGCATCTCATTGGATAACTACAAAGGTGCTTATTTGGCGACTGAATTTTTAATCCGCCACGGTCATAAAAAAATCGCTTGTATTGGCTCTTCTCATTCGATTGAAGACGCTACAGATCGCGTAGCTGGTTATCAAGCCGCGTTGAAAGATCACGGTATTGAGATCGCTCCTAATTACATCGAGTTGGCCGAACCACACAGCGAAGGTGGCGAGCAAGCGATGACTCACTTGCTGATCCGTTCGATCGACATGACTGCCGTGGTCGCCTACAACGACAATATGGCAGCGGGCGCGTTAAATGTGCTTGAGGAGAATGGTGTAAAAAGCCCTGAGCAAATTTCAGTGATCGGCTTTGATGATGCGTTGATCGCACGCTATATTCGCCCAAGGCTGACCACCATCCGCTACCCAATCGAGATGATGGCTGAAAAAGCCGCTAAACTGGCACTCCAATTAGCCCGTGGCGAAACGATAGAAAAAGAACCGATGATTTTCTCACCGACTTTGGTGCGTCGAGATTCGGTAGAAAAAATCTGACGCACTCAGGTTACACTTTCACTCGCCACTTTGGGCATCAATACTCAACATCTAAGCGACGCACCCACCTTAAACGTCAAATTGGTAAATGGTAGTATGAGTATATTCTTGCCCTGGCAGAGTAATACAGCTGGGTTGCTGCCATTCGGCATGATTGGGAGCATCCGGCAAGTATTGAGTTTCTAATGCGACCCCCGCATAGCCTTGATAAACCCCACCGCGCCGATTGGGCGTCCCCGATAACCAATTTCCACTATAAAGTTGTATGGCAGGCTTAGTCGTAAATACGCTCATGGTTACCTTTGCATCTGGTGACTTCAGTTGCGCGGCACACACGGTTAAATCAGTTTTGTCGGGCAATAAATAACTGTGGTCATACCCTTTGCTTGCTTGTTGCTGCTCATCTTTGAGTAAGTCACGACCTATTGATTTTGCAACGCGAAAATCAAAGCCCGTGTCGATGACAGATTTTGGCCCTGACAATGGGATTCCATGTGGATCTGTGGGTAAAAATTGATCGGCTTTTATAAAGAGTGAATGATCTAAAATCGTATGATCACTCTCTGCGCCTAGCAAATTAAAATAGGCGTGGTTGGTTAAATTAAGCGGCGTTGGTTTATCTGTGGTCGCTAAATAACGGAGGATCAATTGATTATGATCGTTCAGTTCATAGCTCACGGCAATGTCAACATTACCGGGAAAACCTTGGTCACCATCCGATGAATGGATTGAAAACGTCACTTGTTGAGCACTTTTGTGAGCAATAGTCCAACGACGCTGATCTAACCCTTCAAGACCGCCATGCAAACTATTTCCAGCTTGGTTGGTCGTCACTTGATAGCGTTGATCATTTAATTCAAATTGGCCTTTAGCGATCCGGTTGGCATAACGTCCCACAGTGACGCCCATATAGCTTTGTTGTTTCTGGAAGTCGCTCATGGTGGAAACACCCAGCAGAACTTCTCTGCGTTCCCCATCCTTAAGCGCCAACTCACAACTGAGCCATGTTGCACCAATATCCATTAATACTACGCGGCTACCAATGCGGTTAGTCAAACTGACAAGTTGTGCAGGACGGCCATCATAGGCTACTTGCTGAGTCATAGTGTGAACAAGTGAAGATGTGCAGCAAGCCTCCACTAGACCAGCGCCCTCTTTTGCTTGGCAGACGTAAATCGACGCTTTCAGGCCAGTCGCCACTTCATATTTCTCATCGACAGCCGCTTTCACTGCATCAACCAATGTCGGTGGGACAAGTGCCACAATACAGCCACCAAAACCGCCCCCAGTCATACGCACACCGCCTTGGTCACCAATCACCTCTTTGATGATATCAACCAAGGTATCAATCTCTTTGACCGTAATTTCAAAATCATCACGCATCGATGCGTGTGATTGAGCCATCAGCTCGCCCATGCGCTTCATGTCGTGGGCGCGCAACGCTTGGGCCGCTTCAACAGTACGGTCATTTTCAGTAATGATGTGACGAGCACGTTTAGCCACCAACTCATCAAGCTCAGAAACTTTTTGGTTAAACTGTTCAATGCTTACATCACGCAGCGCTTTGACGCCAAAAATACGCGCAGCCTCTTCACACTGCTGACGGCGAGTATTGTATTCGCTATCTACCAAGCCGCGTTTTTTATTGGAGTTGACGATCACGACTGCCATCTCTTCTGGCATTGAAACCGCTTGTGTTTCTAGGCTACGGCAATCTAAAAGTAGCGCGTGGTTTTCACGACCTTGCGCCGAAATCATTTGATCCATAATGCCGCAATTACAGCCGACAAATTCGTTCTCGGCCTGTTGGCCATTTAGTGCAATTTCCGCTTGAGAAATATCCAGTTGATAAAGTTCTTTAAAGGTTTGACCGATCACGACCTCAAGCGCAGCCGAAGAGCTAAGCCCCGCTCCCTGTGGAACATTACCGCTGACAGTAATATCCGCCCCGGTAAACGAGTACCCACGCGCAAGCAAACATTTCACCACGCCGCGAATGTAGTTCGCCCACATTTTGTCTTGTTGGAAAGTAATCTCTTGGGTGAGGTCAAACTCATCAAGTGCATTGCCATAATCAACAGATACGATGCGCACTAAATTATCTTCACGCTTGGCAGCCGCTACCACGGTTTGATAGTTAATTGCGCAGGGGAGCACAAAACCGTCGTTATAGTCGGTGTGCTCACCAATCAAATTTACACGGCCTGGCGCTTGGATGATATAGCTAGGCGCGTAGCCCAACACTTGCTCAAAAGACGCTTTCACATTTTGGATTAAATCAAACATTTGCATTCCTAAACTCATAAACTGGTTTTCATTTCCCATTAACCACTTAGCGCTATGAAAAAAACTTTGTTAAGCCCAAGTTGTTGGAGGCGCAGCGAGGTGATAAGTAAATTCAGCCAATGAACATAGATTACCTATGTTCTTAGGGTGCGTTTACGCAGCAACAAAGCTACAACTTCACAGATGACGTTACTGCTCTTTGTAGTGAACATCACTTAGCTCGCGCAGACGCTGCGCCGCTTGTTCTGCGGTTAAATCTCGTTGGCTTTCAGCCAACATTTCATAACCCACCATAAACTTACGAATCGAGGCACTGCGCAGCAGTGGTGGGTAGAACAGTGCATGCAGTTGCCAATGGTCAATGTTCGTACCCTCTTCAAAGAAAGGCGCGTAATGCCAGCCCATAGAATAAGGGAAAGAACATTGGAACAGGTTGTCGTAACGGCTGGTCAGTTTTTTAATCGCAACGGCGAGATCGTCACGTTGCGCATCACTCAACTCACTCATGCGACGGATATGCGTTTTTGGCAGCAACATGGTTTCAAATGGCCATGCAGCCCAGTAAGGCACAACAGCCACCCAATGCTCTGTTTCCAGCACAATGCGTGAGCCATCTTTCAGCTCAGCTTGCACATAATCCACCAGCAGGTTACTACCCTGTTGTTGGTAATACGCTTTTAGGTTGTGCTCCTTGCGTTCAATTTCATTGGGTAAGAAGCTATTAGCCCAGATTTGGCCGTGTGGGTGAGGTTGGGAACAACCCATGGTTTCGCCTTTGTTCTCAAATGCTTGTACCCAAACGTACTCTTT
Source organism: Vibrio sp. V08_P9A1T1 (assembly GCF_963874405.1). Classification (NCBI taxonomy): domain Bacteria; kingdom Pseudomonadati; phylum Pseudomonadota; class Gammaproteobacteria; order Vibrionales; family Vibrionaceae; genus Vibrio; species Vibrio sp. V08_P9A1T1. The sequence continues at coordinate 5,931 of NZ_CAWNIB010000304.1, read as the reverse complement.
ACCTAACTCTTCGATTTGATCGTTCCACGTATCAATCACGCTGCGAATGTTGCCCACGGGTAACTCTGGCAGAGTTTTGCTGTGATCTGGAGAGAAACAAATCACTCGGCTCAAACCACGCACACCTTGAGTTTTGAATAGAGGGCTATCGGACTCCGGTGCATCTGGCGAATCTACCATCAGTGCTGCGAAGTCGTTGTTGAATACGTACGTACCTTGGTAGTCTGGGTTGACATCACCAGAAATACGCTCGTTTGTCGGACAAAGAAAACACTTCTCATCATAACTTGGCAGTTCATCTACCGCTGGCTTTTCATCAGCCCCGCTCCAAGGGCGTTTGGCGCGATGTGGTGAGACTAAAATCCACTGCCCCGTGAGTGGGTTGTAGCGACGATGTGGATGATCCACTGGGTTAAATTCAACATTCGACATATTGCTTACTCAATTATGCTATTTGATAGTCCGGCGCGTCACGCCGGATAAAAACTAGTACCCTTGTGGGTTATTGGATTGCCAATGCCATGTATCAGCAGCCATTTCATTGATACTGCGCGTCGCCTTCCAAGCCAGATCTCGCTCCGCTTTTGTGGTACTAGCCCAACACTCGGCAATATCACCCGGGCGGCGTGGGCAAATCTCATAAGCAATAGGAACACCACTTGCTTGAGCAAAGGCTGAAACTATCTCTAACACACTCGATCCGTTACCCGATCCAAGGTTGTAAATATGCCTTCCCGCTTTCATCGCAACCGTATTTAAAGCGGCCAAATGGCCATCGGCTAGATCCATCACATGAATGTAATCACGCACACCCGTACCATCCGGTGTGGGGTAGTCGCTACCAAATATGGATAACTTCTCGCGGCGACCTACCGCAACTTGGGCAATAAACGGCATCAGATTATTCGGCACACCTTGCGGGTCTTCGCCCATAGTGCCAGAAGGGTGAGCCCCCACAGGGTTGAAGTAACGCAGTAAGGTCACACTCCAATCTGGCTCAGCAACCACTAAATCCGACAGGCACTGCTCAACCATATATTTGCTACGACCGTAAGGATTGGTGGTTGATCCGGTTGGAGAATCTTCAGTTATCGGCACGATTTCAGGATCGCCATACACTGTCGCCGATGAACTGAATACAATACTTTTCACTCCAGCTTTACGCATACTGCGCGCTAGCACCAACGAACCATTGACGTTATTGTCATAATATTCGAGCGGTTTTATCACGGATTCACCGACGGCTTTTAAACCTGCGAAATGAATCACAGCATCAATATTATGTTCAGAAAATACCTTATCGAGAAAGGCCTCATCACGGATATCACCATGATAAAACACGGGCGTTTTATCTGTCAGTGCATGGATACGGCTTAATACTTCAATCTTCGCGTTAGATAAGTTGTCAACGATAATGGGGTCGATACCCGCTTGTATCATTTGTACACAGGTATGACTTCCGATATAGCCCATACCGCCCGTCACTAATACTTTCACCATACTCTCCTATTGGGATACCGATAGAGGTTGATTTTCGCTTTTGAAAAAGTCTAACAGCCTTACTCGCTTTTAATCTGTGATCAAAACACCACAATGTAAACGTTTCCACAAAAACTCTAAAACAATTCCCTTCACTTAACTGATTTTATTTAAATTACGTATACAATACGCACAGGTAGGCTCTAGTGAGATATTTTGCAGCCCACCACCTTGCACCATCATCTTCTCTAGTTCGACTTACCTTGCTGAGTTTTAGCCCATGACCCAAAGCCGTGTAGAACTGAATAACCGAATGAATATCGTCACTTTGACTTGGCCGATCTTTATTGAGATTTTATTACGGACGGCGATTAACACCAGTGATGTGTTTATGCTGAGTAGTTATTCAGACAAGGCTGTATCAGCGGTTGGGGTTATCACTCAAATCAATTTTTTCTTGCTGATTGTCTCAATGATGGTCAGCAGTGGTACAGGGATCCTAATTGGGCAATACAATGGCTCTGGCCGCCAAAGTGAATCGGCACATGTTGGGGTGGCCAGTTTACTGCTTGGATTAATCATTGGCTCATCGCTCAGTTTAGCCGCTTATTTGAGCGCTAATTCAGTCATGAATGCCTACGGCTTAGAAGCGCAGGTCGCACAATATGGCTATGAATATCTGGTTATCAGTGGCAGTTTTACAGTAAACGTTACCATCGGCATTGTACTGGCGACGATTTTGCGCAGTAACGGCTACTCCAAAGCGCCGATGTTCATTAATTTATTTGCCGGATTATTGAATATCATCGGTAACTATATTGCTATTTTTCAACCCTTTGGACTGCCCGTCTACGGTGTACAAGGGGTTGCGATATCAACAGTGTTCAGCCAAATTGTCAGCACTATTTTGCTGTACTACACCGTTAAGTACTACCACATATCACTACCGGTGAAAGAGTGGAAAATCATCCCGAAGCCGCTATACCAGAAGATCATCAAGATCGGCATGATGAATGCGGGAGAGATTCTTTCCTATAACATGATGCAACTGACGGTGATTTTTTTCGTTGTAAAAATGGGCACGGCTTCACTGGCCGCGTTTACTTATGCGCAAAATATTGCCCGTCTCGCCTTTGCATTCTCAGTGGCTCTTGGGCAAGCCGGGCAAATTCAAACTAGCTACTACATTGGTAAAGGTTGGGTGGATGAGATTCTGACTAAAGTTCAACAATATTTTGTGGTTGGCTTTCTCGTCTCCAGCACATTGACGATCTCAATTTATCTACTGCGCGCTGATATCATCGCCCTCTTCACTTCTGATCCTGAGATAACGGCCTTGGTCGCAGGGTTAATTGCTGGCTCCATTGCAATGGAAGCCGGGCGCACGTTTAACCTAATTTTTATTGCCGCACTCAAAGGCGCAGGAGACATTCGCTTTCCAGTGCAGATGGGCATATTAAGCATGTGGACTTTTGGCGCAGGTTTAACTTACTTATTTGGCCTACATTGGGGATGGGGAGTTATGGGTGCATGGGTGGCCATTTCGGTGGATGAATGGTTCAGAGGCATCATCATGTTTAGGCGTTGGCGATCTAAGGTTTGGACTAAGTTTAAACTCAGTTAACCCATGCCAATCTGTCTATCATTTTCCTGCGGTTTACAAATGGTTAATGATTAAATTTGAATCTGCTCAAACATCCTTTTAAAGTAGCAAAACAACGTCTCTTTAAGAGTGCTTATGCACATGTTTACTATTTTCAAAACTTTTTTTCTGCTTGGGTGGATAAGCTTTGGTGGGCCAGCTGCTCACATTGGTTATTTCCGCAATACATTCGTTGAAAAATTAAAATGGATTGAAGATAAAGAATACGCACAGATCGTTGCCTTAAGTCAGTTTTTGCCAGGGCCAGGTTCAAGCCAAGTTGGGTTTGCACTAGGATACCATCGTGGTGGCTTATTGGGTGGATGCGCCGCTTTTGCTGGTTTTACACTCCCTTCGGTTTTGATCATGGTTGCCCTTGCCATCGCCAGCAGCCAATTACTACAAACCCCCTTATTTCAAAACGTGATTCACGGCTTAAAACTGCTAGCCGTTGTGGTTGTCGCGGATGCCACATGGGGAATGTATAAAAACTTCTGTAAGAATCGCTTAACTGTTGGGTTGTGTGTGGCCACCGCTGTGATGCTGATTGTTGCACCCAGTATTGGAACGCAAATTGGAGTTCTCATTGGGGCAGCGCTGATCGGAGTGAAATGGCTCCCTAGTCAAGATTTAGCCACTGAACGTTCATTTGTCCCCGCTTTCGTCCCTTTCACTCTCTTTATTGGCTTACTGGTCGGTTTACCTTTTGCCGCCCACTTAATGCCTGAAATCGCTCTATTTAACCACTTTTATCAAGCGGGTAGCTTAGTGTTTGGCGGTGGGCATGTCGTGCTTCCATTGCTGCAAAATTTAGTTGGCGACGCGCTTGACCCGGATCTATTTTTAACAGGATATGCCGCAGCACAAGCGGTTCCTGGTCCAATGTTTACCTTCGCCACTTACATTGGTTACGCTCTACTACCACAAGCGCCAATCTTAGGCGCAACTCTGGCGACCATTGCCGTCTTTTTGCCGGGTTTTTTGTTACTGCTCGGCGTGCTTAAAAATTGGCAAGCCTTAGCAAACTATCGATCAGTATCAGGAGCAATCAACGGTGTTAACGCCGCCGTCGTTGGTTTGCTGCTCTCAGCCTTATATCACCCTGTATTTACAAGCTCGGTCAGCAACAATTTAGACATGGCGATCGTTCTGACCGGTTTTTACCTACTAAAACAGCTCAAACTGCCTATTGTCTGGCTGGTTATATTCTTTATGCTCAGTGGTATTGCACTTGGATTAAACTGAAACTGGCCATACGCCTTGTGACTAAACATGGCGTCAAATAGCCGTATTTATCTAGTGACCCAGCGTCATCCAACTGCTTTCCAGTACCACCTCATATTGCTTGATTATATAACCCATTTTTTAGTTAAATTTAACGCACGCATCGCTTATCTGTTCTAAACTTATCAATTAGAAGAGCCTCTCCATTTCAACCTTGGAGACCCTGTAGCGCAGAGGAACACGCGATGGATACGCATAGCAAAGGTTGCGAGCACGCCTATTTTCCACATGTTGGTCCACTCAATAAGCAACTGGCTAACATACACCAACGAATGCAAGTCAAAGTCCCAGAGATTGACCGTATCTCTTTTGCGCTATACGACCATCACCATGATAATTTGAAAACCTACGCCGACAGCACCTTTCACGGGGGTGAGCTTATACATTACGAGTTTCCACTTGCTGAGCTTCCAGTCCTTAAGCAATGCGCACAAAACGGCCAGAGTCGTAGCGTTGAAAATATCCCAATCCAATTGAAGCCAGACTATCCTCATACTCGCTGGCTAATTGAGCAAGGTTATTGTTCATCACTGGCGATTCCGACTTACCATCAGCAAGCATTTATTGGCTTTATTTTCCTCAACTCGTGTCAAAGCCATTTGTTTACCGAACAGGTAAAGCAGAATGTAGAACCTTTTATTGAGATGATTCGCTTTGCAGTTTGCTCTGAATACGATTTAGTCCACACTATTTTAGAGACTGTAAATTTGACTCAAGCGCGTTCCCCAGAGCATCAACTGGAATCGAAAGAGCATAAAGAACGTATTAGCTGTTATGCCAAAGTCATCGCTACTGAGGTTGCTGACATTTATCAACTGGATGATGAAACCATTGATAACATCATCCAGTTTTCGCGCTATCACGACATAGGCAAACTTGCCCTACCGACCAGCTTATTACTTAACCCAAATACATTAGATAAACCAGAGCGTGCTCAACTGTATAGCCACATAGAAAAAGGTATTGAAATCATTAATCAAATTATTGATGACATAGGTACACCTGATCACCCTTGCATATGCATATTAAAAGAGATCGTCGCTTATCATCATGAGTTTTTGGATGGCAGTGGCTATCCTTACGGCCTAATGCAAGACAATATCCCGATATCGGCACGCATTATTGCTGTTGCCAACGTCTTTGATGCCTTAACAAGCCATCGTCCATACAAACAAGCTTGGTCTGTTCCTTTTGCCCTTCTCGAACTGGAAAAAATGGTCGTGAGCGGCAAGCTTGATAAACACTGTGTCAATGCCCTTCGCTATCATCAAGATTACTTAAAACATGTGATTGATATTCACCCAGAAATCGACCCGAAGGATAGATTCAACTGAACAGAAATAAACGTCACTCTGAGTTAATAGTGTCAAAATAAGAAAGTGAATCCAGCGCGCAACTTTAACGTTTAGTAACTACAATCTTCTTTTACCTAACCATTCCACCATGCTAAAGTTAACAAAACATTAACATAAGAATAATAATATTTTTGCCAATAACATGGAGTTAGAGAATGATTCAGCCTAACG
>NZ_CAWNIB010000303.1:0-14725 GCF_963874405.1 Vibrio sp. V08_P9A1T1 | reverse complement strand
GTATTGAGAACGCAAACCCCCAATTGAACTGCTCAGCAGCCGAAAAAATCTGTGCCAATTTGGCATAAATAGGGATGTTGAGTACCAAGCTGAAATAGAGAGCAAGCAACAAGGTAATACTTGCGTATGAGAAGCGAGGATTTTTCATTGTGGGTTCCATAACATGCGGTTCTACTATAAACGTTATGATAACTATAAAGAACTTTTCTTAATAAAGACTTAAGAAACTTAATGAGTTGGGTAACATGTGATATGCGTCTTATTGCGCTTGGTTGGTAATTTCTCCGTGCTTTGTTGAACGTTAAAAGTGATGGAGTATCACACTATTGCCGTTCGTCTTTAGGAGAGTCCATGACCACCATGGTGGTGATCGATTTCACCGTTAAGCACTCACCAAGCACATCGGCGTGAAAACGTTTATAGGCGCTGAGATCTTTGCTTTCGACACGCAGCAAATATTCGTTCATCCCGGTAATGTTGTGGCATTCGACCACCTCCTTGGCGTAGCGCACATGTTCTTCGAAACTGAGCTGCGCTTTTTTCGTATGGCTGTTTAAGCCAATTGCCACATAAGCGACAAACCCGACATCAAGTTGGGTTTTATTTAAGACCGCTCGATAGCCTTTAATGATCTGCTTACGCTCAAGATCCTGCACGCGGCGCAACGTGGCGGAGGGCGATAAGCCGATGCGTTCGGCTAGCTCGACATTCGAGACTCGGCCATCAAGTTGTAGCTCTTGCAATATTCTCTCGTCAAATCTGTCCATGGCTTATTTTTATTGCTCAATATTGGTGGTATTGACCAATATAAGCACAATATTGCCAGCCGATACCATTATTATTTGTTCATCATTATTAAATAGAGAAAGAAGATGGATTACACACAATGGTGGCCACTGGTGGCTTTTGCTTTTGTTTCGACCTTTTCACCGGGTCCAAACAACATCATGCTGATGACATCCGGTGCAAATGTGGGCTTTATGCGCACTATTCCGCACATGCTTGGTGTAACGTTTGGTTTTAGCATTATGGTGCTGTTGGTTGGTGTTGGGTTAACGGGTTTATTCCATCGTTATCCTATGTTGCAACAAGGCTTGCAAATTGCCTGCACCATTTATTTGGTCTATTTGGCGATAAAAATTGCGCTGAGTAATCCTTCGCAGGGAGAGAAGCAGTATCAACCGATGTCATTTGTTTCGGCTGTACTGTTTCAATGGGTCAACCCCAAAGGTTGGTCGATGGCGCTGACTGCGGTGAGTGTATTTAACCAAAGTGCGAGTTGGGCGCAGTTAATGCTGATTTCATTGGTGTTTGCTTTGGTGAACATTCCGTCGGTCAGTGTTTGGACTGCGGCGGGTAAACAGTTGAGCCACTGGATGAATCACCCAAGTTATGTCCGCTGGTTTAACGGCGCGATGGGCGCGTTGCTGTTACTGTCCGTTGTTCCTATGTTGTAGAGATTTGGTGAGACGTTGCTGTGTGGGAGCATTATCAACGCAGCAAAAGAAAGTGGGTACTGAGCGACCCACTTTGTTTATCTAGTTTGCCTGATATTAACCGTTCGCTATATTGCCCATAAAATTAACGCCAATATTTGCGGTGAGAGTATGCGCAGGCACATCACTAACGGATAGACAGTAGCGTATGCCAATGCAGAAGCGCCACTGCTTTCGTGCAGCGCATTTGCAAAAGCAAGAGCGGGTGGATCGGTCATCGAGCCTGCTAGCATGCCACAGATGGTGAGATAGTTAATATGGCCTAAAACACGAGCCAGTATTCCAACAGTGATCAATGGAATACCCGTGATCAACATGCCGTAGCCCATCCAACTGACGCCATCGCCTTGCACTAAGGTTTCAACAAAATTACCCCCAGATTTTAACCCGACCACGGCTAAAAACAGCACAATACCAATTTCTCGCAGAGCAAGGTTCGCGCTGGGTGGCATAAACCAATACATTTTGCCAATGCTGCCGATACGCGCCAAAACCAGTGCAACAATCAGCGGTCCTCCAGCTAAGCCGAGCTTAATGGCGGCGGGGAATCCCGGTAGATAAAACGGAATAGATCCGAGTAATACCCCAAGTCCAATCCCAACGAAGACTGGTAGCATCTGCACATGCTGTAATTTTTGGTGCGCGTTGCCGACCATGCCACTGACCGCTTCAATCGCTTCTTGACGCCCGACTAAATTGAGAATGTCGCCAAACTGCAAGGTAGATTGGCTGGTTGGGATAAGCTCAACCCCGGCACGGTTTAAACGCGAAACTACGACGTCGTATTTCTCTTTTAAATCCAGATCGCGCAGCTTTTTACCAAGCACAATCTCGTTGGTGACGACTAAGCGCTGTACTCGCAGCTCCGTGCCGCGTGTCGAAAGTGATGCATCGACCTCTTCGCCAATCACCAAGCGTGCTTTTTCTAACGCTTTTTTATCGCCGACCAGATGAAGCAAATCATTCACTTCAACTCGTGAATCGGGTTTGGGTACTGAAAGGTGTTCACCACGTTTGAGGCGCGAGCACACAATATCGCCATCACTGAGCGCGGGAATGTCTTTTAAGAGCAGGCCATTTAAGTTGGGGTTTTTAATCGCAACGTTAATGGTGTGTAAGCTCTCTTTTTTGTGGCCGTTGTGGATCTCAAACTCTTCGGCTTCGGCGTCAACACTGACACGAAAGGCAATTCTGAGCAGCCACATGGTAAGCAAAATACCGCATATGCCAAAGGGGTAAGCAATCGCATAACCCATACCCGTCAGGTCAAGCATGTTCTCTTGGCCACCTAACTCAGTCAGGATTTGTTGCCCCGCGCCTAATGATGGCGTATTGGTGACTGCACCGGAGAATACACCAAGAATAACGGGTAAAGGCACATCAAACAGATAGTAAAGCGCGACCGTCACCACACAGCCCAGCAACACAATCAGTGCGGCAAAGGCGTTGAGTTTTAGTCCTGAGCTTCGAAGTGAAGAGAAAAAACCGGGTCCGACTTGTATACCAATGGTGTACACAAATAGGATAAGGCCGAACTCTTGAATAAAATGCAACGTATTGTAGTCAAGAACCACACCCCACATGCCTGTAAAGTGGCCGACGAGAATGCCGCCAAACAGCACCCCGCCGATCCCTAAACCAACACCGTAGACGCGCCAATTCCCTATCCACAAACCCAGCACAGCTACCAGCGAGAGAATGCTGATAGAAAGTGCAATGTCACTCATGATGAGTCTCCTGAACAATTAAAAAACGGCTGGTGGGCAAGCTTAATGAACGGCAGGGGTAGGCGTAAGAACTCGGTTAGTGGTTATGTCTACAGCTGGAGGGTTCAAATACGGCATTGAGAAGTCACCTAGTGAAATGAACTCTCGATGTCGTTTTGTGGTTGCCCTGAACTTATGACCAGTAATACTGTAATGAACTACAAATGTTAACTATAGGTATGCAAATTTGTGCACCGGAACGAATATTAAATTTCTCAGATAACTAATTGTTAGATAAGAGTTAAATTTATCCATTTCCTGTGCGTTGCTCACCACTATTTTTATCGAGAAAATAGCCCATACCGCGTTTAGTTTTAATCAGTGCTGATGAGAAAGGGTCATCAATTTTTTTGCGTAGACGACGCATATACACATCGACTACGTTGGTTAGGGGATCTTGATGGAGACCCCAAACATTAGCAAGAATCCGTTCTCGGCTAAAAATATGACCGGGTTTATGCATCAATAGCTCTAATATGGAGAGTTCTTTGGCGGTTAACTCAATGGCTTGCCCTGCCCGTGTTACGGCCATGGTTGATAAGCAGAGCGTTAAGTCTGCAATGTGTAGAGTGGGCATTGGCGCAGAGTCAGAATGTCGACGTTGCAGCGCATCTAGGCGAGCCAGTAACTCTTCAAAATGAAAAGGTTTTGCCAGATAATCATCCGCACCAATGCGTAGGCCCCGAACCCGTTCTTCAACTTCGCCCAGAGCAGAAAGCATCAAAATTCGCACATCAATACCGGCTTCACGTATTTGCTGACAAAGAGTTAATCCATCGGTGTGCGGAAGCATTCGATCTAAAATTAAAATATCGGGCTCGCCGCTTATGAGTGTTTCAAGTGCGTATTGCCCATCATTTAGTCGCTGAATGTGGTGACCTTCTGCTTTGAGCCCTCGCTCAATAAAGTTGGCAATTCTGGCATCATCTTCAATTAAAAGAATTCTCATGATTCTTCCTCTTCCAGTTCAAAGGTAAGTGTAACGGTTGTGCCTTGAGCCAGTTGGCTTTGGAATGCGATGGTTCCGCGTTGCTGTTGCACAATGTTATAAGCCAGCGTTAAACCAATCCCCAAGCCATCAGGGCGATAGCGTTTGCCGTTTTCGGACCGAAAATAGCGTTGGAAAATCTGTGCGAGGTCCTCTTGGTCAATGCCAATACCGTGATCTTGCAATTGAAGATGAAATTGCTTGGGCTCAACTAGCAGAGTGAGCGTAATAGGCTGGTGATGTGGATCATAGCGCAATGCATTATCGACGATAATTCGCACGGTCATCAGTAGCTTATCTAAATCAGTATGAAAGATCCGAGCTTGCCAGTTTGCCTGTTGTGGATGAAGACATTCAAGTTGCACTTGATGCGCGTGAGTTAAAAGGGTGGCTTGTCTCGTCACCGATTGCCATAGGTTCTCTAAGGTGATGGGGATAAGAGTCGGTTGGAACAGCTTTTCATCTTGACGGATAAGCAGCAATAAATCGTCGATCCGGTAGGAAAGGTGGGTTGCCGATTCATTGATACGCTGTAGCGTTTGTCGATACTCTTCATCACTATTTTGACGACTGCGAAGGGTAATTTGCGCTTCTCCTAAAATGGCCGTTGCGGGAGTACGCAATTCATGGCTGACGTTCGCAAAAAACTCTTTCTGCTGGCGTTTAGCTTGCTCCAATGTTTCGAGTGCATTGGCGAGTTCTTGGGTGCGTGCAGTAACTTCTCGCTCAATGAGTTGACGCGAAGCGATCTCTTTTTGCTGCGCATTTTCAAGGCTTTGTGCCATGTAATTAAAATGCTGCGCTAGGGTTCTGAGCTCACTTGGCCCGCTGACCGATACTCGATGGTTAAGATGGCCTTGTTCTAAAGCTGAAGTGCTTTTTAGCAGTTCCGCTAACGGTTTGGATAAGGTGCGCAGTAACCAGCCTCCGAGTAGCAAGCCAAAGACTACCCCTAGTAATGATAAGGTTACAATGACATTTTCTACATCAGATAATGATTTCATCGCTGCGGCTTCATAGCGTGCAGTACGTTGTTTCTGTAGAGAAATAGCTTGATTCAGCAGCTGGCGTAGGTCGGTGTTATCCACTTTATCAAAGGTGTCACTGAGTAAAAGCCAGCGATCATTATTGTCTGTGATTTTTGCGATTTCCCAGGATCGAAGCGCTGTTTTTAATCGTCCAAAGTTAGTTTCAAAGAGAGAAATGACTTTGATTTGCTGAGTGATCTCGGCAAAGTCTTGGTTGGTGATACCGTGTTGTTGTGCTTGCTCGGTTAGCAAATAGAGCTCGCTGAGCAAATCTTCAATCTTTGAAAAGCGCATGTCTCGTTTGAGCGTGCTGCCATCTTTGGTCAATAAATACTCGGCAAGCCAAATTTTCAACTGCTGTTTTTCCGTGCTCAACTGCATAAAGCTTTGCAAGATTTGATTGGAGATCTGTCCGCGCTGAATGTGCTCATTAGCGACGTTATTTGACCATAAAGCGGTGCCAGCTTGGGCTAAGATTAGGGTGAGCAACAGAGCCAGTACGAGAGATAATTGATAACGAAACATAATGATCGCCGCATAAATTTAATAGGTGAGCAGAGTAAGCGATCCGTTGGTATTGGGTAAAGAATATTCATCTGAAGTTAATCTAAGCGCATGGTTTAGGTTCATCGAGAGGCCGTAAATTACTCCCATCAACCACATTACTCCCATCAACTAGATAATTAGATAAGGCCTTCATCATGCAACGTACACATAAAAGAATTTCTATTTCAGCATTATTACTCTGCGGGTTGTTACCGCTATCCGCTCAAGCTTCTAACGTATTAGTTAATAACAACATTAACCACCAAGAGGTGCTTGATGCCCAGCAAGCTTGGGGAGAAGCGTTAATCAAGATCAGCCAGACTTATGAACAAAAAGGTCATGCTGAAGCGAAGAAATTGGCACAGCAAGTGTTAGACCAAGCTTATGGCTATCAACAAGGTGCGGTGCTTTTCAAACCTACGCTTGCCAGTGGGGAGCAAACCTTTCGCACAGAAGTAGACGGAGCGCTATCTTATTTTGTCGGCAGTGATAAGCAATACCCACAAGATTCTGGTTTTGCACTAAAAGGTTGGAAGGAGTATAGCTTTGATAACGCAGCAGTCTACATCAATGGTGATGTGGCCTTAACCATGGGGCATGTCAAGCTTATCGATAATAAAGGAAAGCAAACCGTGGTGGATAAAAGCTGGGCATTCAAGAAAGATGAACAGGGCCAACTGCGAATTGTTCTGCACCATTCATCACTGCCATTTCAGCCTTAACTGAGGGGAAAACTTTTAGATGTGGGTGATGGTGATACACCCACATCGCAGGTTTTGCAGTAGTGCCAGCTAAACGCCAGCACGTTTGAGCAGGCCAGCCATCAGTGGCGAGCTTGAACGAACCTGTTTTGATTTGTTCTGTAATGTTTTAGCCAGCGTCGGGTTATTGATGCTTTTGGCAATGTAGGCCATTGAATGATAGAAATCTCCTGCGGATTTCATTTTATTGGCGTCATTTAATGGCGCTAACAACTGCACCATGGTTGTGCCACTCATTGCTTGTTGGGTGGCGTACTCTTGTACTGCATCGAGTAGAAGATCGAGATCGACCATCGCTTCGGCACTTTCCACACCATGTTTTTTCATCTCTTTACGGTTACGTTTACGCATTTGCTTAATGACAAAGGCCGGTTTGTTGAGCTTTTTAAAAGCAAAGTAACCAAGAACGACTGCAAGCACGACACCGCCCGCCACATAACCCCAAATAGAACCGGAAGATTCAACAACAGGCTTTAGGGTTTCAACGGTATATTCAACGGTAGTGGGTGTATCAGACATTATTATTTCCTTAGAATGCAGCTTCAAAATCAGAAGCTATTAATTAATCTGGCAGGGGGAAAAGCGCCTTGCGATGAATCAAAGATCCATGAAAAGGAGAGCTTCTGCCTCACATTACTCTCTTTTTGGGGTGAGGAGGCAAGAAAGCAAGTCCATTTTAGGGATTATTAATGAGTTTGTTGATAATTGTGCGAGTTGGTCACACAAATTACGCCATTGCTTCTGTGTGTATGAGCTTAACGAGGTGATATAAAGATTGAAATGCACAGTCGTCATGAGGTTTAATGTTACGGTAACATTCAGTTGGAAAACAGAATAAAAATGAGCAGTATGCAACGTAAAACTAGGCCTACCCTGCAAGATATCGCAGACCGCGTGGGGGTGACGAAAATGACCGTTTCCCGTTTTCTACGCGACCCCAACTCGGTCGCATTGGCAACCCAAGAAAAAATTGCCGCAGTGATTGAAGAATTAGGTTATATACAAAATCGCGCCCCGGCGATGTTGTCGAAATCGTCAAGTAAGGCGATTGGTATTCTTCTGCCTTCCTTGTCAAACCAAGTGTTTGCCAATTTAGTTCAAGGGATTGAGTCGGTAACCAAAGCAAGAGGTTACGATACACTTATTGCCCACTTTGGTTATAACGTGCAAGAAGAAGAGGAGAAAATTGCCTCGTTGCTGTCGTATCAAGTCGATGGTCTTATTTTGACCGAAACGCACCACTCCGAACGTACCATCCAAATGCTAAAAGCGGCGGGTGTGCCAGTGGTTGAAACGATGGAGCTGCCAGACAAGCCGATCAATATGGCGGTGGGGTTGGATCACGAACAGGCCTCGTATCATGTGGTGACGCAGATGATTGATAGTGGCAAACAGCATATTGCCTATCTCGGTGCGCGTCTTGATACTCGAACGCAGTTGCGGATGAATGGCTATGATCGTGCAATGCAAGATGCAGGCTTAACCGCAGTTCATATCCTAACTCAAGAGCATTCAAGTTTTACTCTCGGCGGTGATTTACTCGAACAAGCCCTAGAAGAGAGGCCAGAGATCAATGGCATCTTCTGTACTAATGATGACATTGCAATTGGTGCCATGATGAAGTGTGCACATCGAGGGCTGAAGATTCCTCAAGATATTGCAATCGTGGGGTATAACGCGCTCGATATAGGTCAAGCGATTTCGCCAAAGCTAACCAGTGTAGAAACGCCTCGGTTTGAGATTGGCAAGAAAAGTGCTGAGCTATTATTGTCCGCACTGGCTGGTGAAGTGATTGAGCAGAAAGTGTTCGACTTAGGCTTTAGTGTCACCGATGGCGAGAGCCTGTAGTCAGCTTGTTATTCAGCCATTGAAGTGGTTGGGTTTGTCACTTCAATGGCTACATCAAGCTCATGTTGTATCAATTAGGGTAGAGGAACGAAGCCCCTTGATTGGCGGCAGAGACATTATCTCGACACACTTTAAACAGATCGCGCCCCCAAGTTTGCTGTGTGAGCTCAGTATCACAAGTGGCGATATCGCGGCCTTCGGTTGGCGTTAAGTTCTCTAATCGGCCTGTCACCGCATCGACGCGGATCCTATCTCCCTCTTCAATAAGCGCAATTGCGCCGCCTCTTAATGCTTCCGGTGAGACGTGAATAGCCGCAGGAATTTTACCAGAAGCGCCGGACAAACGACCATCGGTCACTAACGCAACCTGATAGCCCGCTTTTTGTAAGTTGCCCAAAATCGGCATTAACTTATGCAGCTCAGGCATGCCATTGGCTGCTGGCCCATTGAAGCGGACTACAACCACGCAATCTTGATTGAGCTCGCCGTGTTGATACGCCTGCTCAACCTGATGTTGGCAAGCGAACACTTTGGCGGGCGCTTCAACAATGCGATGTTGCTCAGCCACGGCAGAGACTTTGATCACTGCTTGCCCAAGGTTACCCGATAACACTTTAATACCACCAGAGCGCTGAAATACCTTATCAGGTAGGGCGATTACCGAGGAGTTTTTAGTTTGAGTACACGCTTGCCACTCTAACGTATGGCCCACTAATTGCGGTGATTTTAGTTGATCTGCAAATTCACCAAACACGGGTTTTACGTCAGTGTGAAGTAACTGCGCTTGATGCAGACGCGTCATCAACATGGGTACGCCCCCTGCGAGCTCAAATTCATTGATATCCGCCGAACCATTGGGGTAAACATTCACCACAAGAGGAACGACGTCAGATAGATCACTGATATCTTGCCAAGTCAGCACAATACCCGCCGCGCGAGCAACAGCCAGTAAATGAATGGTATGGTTTGAACTGCCACCAGAGGCGAGCAAAGCCACTAGGCCATTGACTACGCTTTTTTCTGTCACCACCTCATAAAGTGGACGGAAATGCGCCGTGCCATCGCTCATGGCGGCAAGGCGGATTGCGGCATGTTGCGTCAATGCAAGGCGCAATGGGGAAAAGGGAGCGACAAACGCTGACCCTGCCAGCATTAAACCCATCGCCTCAAACACTAATTGGTTGGTATTGGCAGTGCCGTAGAAAGTACAAGTGCCTGGGGAGTGATACGAAGCGCATTCCATATTCAGCAGCGCGCTGTCATCAACCAAACCTGCCGCGTGTTTTTGGCGAACATCGACTTTCTCATCATTCGTAATGCCAGTGGACATTGGCCCTGCGGGAATAAAAGCCGTTGGTAGGTGCGCAAACGCCAGCGCGCCCATCAGTTGTCCGGGCGCAATTTTATCGCAAATACCGAGCAGTAATGTGCCATCAAACATATTGTGGCTGAGTGAAAATGCCGTGGCTTGTGCAATCAAATCGCGTGAGAACAACGACATATCCATGCCCGCTTGGCCTTGCGTTACGCCATCACACATCGCAGGAACGCCGCCAGCAACTTGAGCCGTGTGGCCAAATGGGGCGAGCACTTTTTTGATTTGATCAGGGTAATCTTTATACACTTGGTGCGCGCTAAGCATGTCGTTGTATGCTGTGATAATGGCTAAGTTAGAACGCGTTAAATCGAGAATGTGCGCTTTTTCTTGAGAGCAAGAGGCGGCGACGGCATGAGCCAAATTACCACAAGAGAGTGATGCTTTACCCTTGCCACTGTGCTGCTGTGCCTTGGCGCGGTTGAGAAACTCATCACGCAAAGTACGGCTGCGCTGAATAATTCGTTCGGTGACGGCTGTGATGGTTGGGTTTAAGGCTGTACTCATGCTGACACCTTTTGACCATCTAAAGTGAGCTCGCGCAATGCCACTAGGGCGCGTTCTACAACCTCATCAATATCCGTATCGATATCAACGATAGCGACTTTCACTTCGTTGTCGGGGCGCTCTAACGTATTGAACTGGCTTTCCACCATGTTCGCTTTCATAAAGTGGCCTTTACGCGCTTGCATGCGCTTCATGATTAAATCAAAACTGCCATAGAGAAAGAGAAAGGTCACATTTTGGTTACCGTCACGGATTTGATCGCGGTAGGTTTTTTTCAACGCAGAGCAAACAATCACGCCGTGCTCATTTTTACTCTCTAAGCTAAAAGCCGCGTCACGGATGCGCTCTAACCAAGGTTTGCGATCGTCATCATTTAGCGGCTCTCCGCCTGCCATTTTGAGAATATTGGCTTTTGGATGAAGGTCGTCACCGTCGATGAATTTCGCCCCTAATTTCTGGGCCAGTTTCGCGCCTACAGTGCTTTTTCCGCAGGCGCATACGCCCATTACAATAATGCTACTACCAGTCATACGGACTCCTTGAGTGGTATTCTGAGCTGGATCTCATTTTTTAAATTCACTTGGAAATATGACTTTATCTTATCCATGTTATCGGTAACATGTTACCCGTAACTTAGAGATTTGTGAACTAAAACACAAACAAAACAATACGTGATATAAGGTGAAGAACATGGAATTGATGACTCAAAGCAGTAACCCTGCTTACCTATTAGCAATCGCGGGATGTGCGATTGCAGCACTACTGATTTTAATCATGAAGTTGAAGATACACGCCTTCGCTTCATTAACCTTAGTCAGCCTTGGCACTGCAATTGCCACCGGCGTTGCGGCGGAAAAAGTGGTCCCAACCATGATGTCTGGTTTTGGTGGAACCCTAGCGTCCGTTGCTTTGCTGGTCGGCTTAGGTGCGATGATTGGCAAAATTTTAGAAGTGACGGGCGGTGCTAAAGTGCTGGCCGATACCTTGATAGGCCGCTTTGGTGAAGAAAAAGCGCCGTTTGCACTGGGTATTGCTTCATTACTGTTTGGTTTTCCCATCTTCTTTGATGCGGGATTGATCGTGATGATGCCGATCATCTTTAGTGTAGCGAAGCGCTTTGGTGGCTCACCATTGAAATACGCGCTGCCTTCAGCAGGTGCTTTTGCCGTGATGCATGCTTTTGTGCCGCCTCATCCTGGGCCAGTTGCGGCTTCAGATCTTTTAGGTGCTGATCTTGGTCTGCTGCTGATTGTTGGTATCTTGGTCGCGATTCCTACTTGGTATTTTGGCGCTTACCTCTTTGGCCTGTATGCGGGTAAGAAATTTGATATTCCACTCTCTAAAGCGTTTTTTAATACCGAGCAAATTATTGATGAAAATAAATTGCCAAAATTTGCCACGGTATTAGCGATTTTAGTGATGCCAGTGCTGCTCATTTTTATGGATACAGGTCTTAATACCCTTGCGGTAGCAGGCGTGATTGACGGCAAAGCGCCATTGGTTGAATTCTTGCGCATGTTGGGTAAAACCCCGGTGGCACTGTTGCTGACTTTGCTAACTTGTTTACTGGTGTTTGCCAAAGATTTTGGAATGAACAAGCTGGAAAAACTGTGCAGTGACTCGTTAGCGCCTATCTGTGCGGTAATTCTTGTGACAGGTGCGGGCGGCATGTTTGGTGGTGTGTTGCGCGCCAGTGGCATTGGCCAAGCATTGGCTGACGTGTTATCCGATACAGGCATGCCTATCATAGTCGCGGCGTTTGTTATCGCAACTTGCTTACGTGTGGCGCAAGGCTCTGCCACCGTGGCACTAACCACCACCGCCGCTTTGATTGCACCAATTGTGGCACAAACCACGGGTTTGAGTGAGTTGGATTTATGTTTTATCGTGATTGCGATTGCTGGTGGAGCAACGGTACTATCTCACTTTAATGACTCAGGCTTCTGGCTGGTTTCTCGCTTGATGGAAATGGATGAGAAAACCACACTCAAAACTTGGACTGTGATGGAAACACTGCTTGGTAGCATCGCGTTTGTGATTGTCGCTGTCCTAAGCTTCTTATTATAAAAAGCGTTTTACTATAAGGTTATGAAATGAAAACTCTTGAACAACGATTGAAAGAAATCAAAATCGTCCCTGTGATTGCGATTAATGATGCTAGCCAAGCGGTCCCTTTGGCCAAAGTGTTGGTTGAAAATGGGTTGCCATGCGCGGAAGTGACCTTTAGAACAGAAGCGGCTGCAGAATCGATTCGTTTGATGCGTGCCGCCTACCCAGAGATGCTGATTGGCGCAGGGACAGTACTGACCACGGCGCAAGTAGATCAAGCCATTGAGGCGGGCGTGGATTTTGTAGTCAGCCCTGGTTTTAACCCAACCACGGTGAGATATTGCCAGCAACGTCATGTGGCAATTGTTCCGGGCGTCAACAACCCAAGTTTGGTTGAGCAAGCGATGGAAATGGGTTTGCGCACATTGAAATTCTTCCCAGCCGAGCCTTCAGGTGGCGTGGCGATGCTCAAAGCATTGACGGCCGTTTATCCGGTCAATTTCATGCCAACAGGTGGCGTTAGCCCAAGTAACGTTCAAGACTATTTATCGATTAAATCCGTAGTGGCGTGTGGCGGTACGTGGATGGTACCGACAGATCTGATGGATAAAGGTGATTGGCAGGGAATTGCGGAATTGGTGAAAGCGCTATAACCCTTTCTATTTTCTTTAAGAACAACGGCTTGCTTCGGTAGGCCGTCTTTTTATTCCGTGCGCACCTCCGACCATTAACGATAAAAGTAATCGAGAGTAACGCGCGATCAAAAATCTCGTTACAATCGTTCTCCTACTCATTTCACGATAAGCCAAGCTATGTACGCAAACCGACGCGCAGAATTAATTTTAGTTATCACGACCTTATTGGCTGCTGCGGGCTGGGTGTTTTCCAAACAAGCCATTCAAGGCCTACCGCCTTTTGGCTTTATTGGCGTGCGCTTTCTTTTAGCGTCGCTGTGCCTACTGCCATTTTGTCTTAAAGCGCTGCGCCAAGCCTCACTGCACGATTGTTTAAAATCAATGAGTGTGGGCGTGTTGCTAGGTGGCTCGATTTTTTGCTGGATCCACGCGATTTCCATTAGCGACACGCTAGGCGAGGGCGCATTCATCATGAGCCTCTCTATGCTGTTTGTTCCGTTATTAGCATGGCCGCTGTTTGGCGCTAAACCGGCGCGCGCATTTTGGTTGTCGCTACCCATTGCACTGATTGGGCTTTTTTTACTGTCGTGGAACGGGGAGTGGGTCGTCGCGACTAGCCAGCTGTGGTTTATGGCTGCGGCCTTTAGCCTGGCATTGCATTTTAACTTTAACAGTCGTTTTTCGGCTAATCTGCCGCCGATGTTGCTCACTACATTACAACTGTTTGTTGGCGGCTGCCTTGGGGTATTACTCTCTTTACTGTTTGAGTCATGGCCAGATCAAATAAGTTTGATGACATGGAAGTGGCTTGCTCTGAGCGTATTACTCGCCACCAGTTTGCGGTATTTGATGCAAACCGTAGGTCAAAAGCACGCCAACCCTACCAATGCGGCGATATTAATGCTGCTTGAGCCAATCTGGACACTGGTTCTGAGCGTGCTGATTTATGATGAATCGATGCCAGCGAATAAGATTTTCGGCTGCGGCTTGTTGCTCTGTTCGCTTCTTTTCTATCGAATGGGCCATTTTCGTCATCGTTAAAAGAGCCAAAGCGTGAAGCGAAATTAAGTTGCTAGAGAGCTCTAAGAAGTATTGAGTTTCTTTGCCTTTTAAGGAAGAAAACAGACATTACGCACGTTTATGACGTAGGGCCATCACGTTTGATTATCGTTTTTGGACAAACTGATTTCCCCTTCTTGAAGGGGAGGTTTTGTTGCTGACGCTCTTTAACCCCCTCCTAACCTCCCCCTGAAAGGGGGAGGAACAGAACATTTGTCAGCTTCCGCTCTAGAGCATAATTGGACATTTGTGAGCTATCGGTTTTGCTAAATTAGTATTTTATGCATTACTTAAAGTATAGCAAAGTGCTCATTAGTAACATTTATTAGCGACTGATGATTAATTTCAATCCTAATCCTCCCATTACTGACCCAGACAAATAATCAATAAATTTTTTAAATTTTAAATACGCTTGACGAGGGCGTGAAGCAGATAAAACTAAAGCAGCAATAAGATACCATCCTGCATTACTCAAAAATGTACAGATTGGAACCGCAATAAAGAAATACATAGGTATGTTTTGCGGAAGCAGTGTTGTAAATACGCTGGCAAATACGATGGCTGTTTTTGGATTACTGAGTTGGATTCCTAAACCTAATAAGTACGAACGAAATAAGGGAATGTCTTGGCATCGAGTAGCATCTATGGTCTGTAACGGAATTAGAGC
>NZ_CAWNIB010000302.1:0-14895 GCF_963874405.1 Vibrio sp. V08_P9A1T1 | reverse complement strand
ATTCTAATGTGCGAGAAAGTTGAGATTCGAAATCTTGCCAAAAGCTTGTTATTTACTTCGCTGTTTTGTGTGGTGATCGCCTTTACCACTCAGGCCATTTGGCCCAGTGACATCACGTTGCACTTAGCAATAAGCTTTGGCTACGGTTACAGCGCAGTGGCCATTGCTCACTTACTGAGTCGCTTCGCACCGCAGTTGTCCGCACGTTTAGTGAACGTTTTTTCGCTCACGGGGTCGATGATTTTCGGTACGTTACACGCTTATTTATGGCTTAGTAAATACGCGCACTTTAGTCATTTTTCAGCAATGAAACCGGTGATTTTTCTCGGTTTCGTTTTTACTGGCGTTTGCTTTTTCTACTTCTACGCGCATGAACAAAAGCTGATTGCTGAAAAAGCGCTGGAAGCCTCCAAACGGCGTCAATCTGAACAAGAGAAAGCCTTGATTTTGAGCCAGTTGCAGCAGCTACAAAGTCAAATTGAACCCCATTTCTTATTTAATACGCTTGCCAATATCAGCGTGTTGATTGGCTCTGAGCCTTATAAAGCGCAAATGATGCTCGAAAAGCTAACCGACTTATTGCGTGGGTCGCTGCGTAGTAACCGCAATCGCACCACAACGCTACGTGAAGAGTTACATTTAGTCGATGCGTATTTGGGTATTCAAAAAATTCGTTTAGGTGATCGGCTGGATTATGAGATTGCAATGCCTGGCGCAGCGGATGACATTCCTTTGCCGCCGATGCTGTTACAACCTTTGGTTGAGAATGCTGTTAGCCATGGTATTGAGCCTAAAGCCGCGGGGGGGAAAGTGACCATCAAAAGTGAAATTTATGACGAGTGGTTTGAAGTCAGTGTCTGTGACAGTGGCATTGGATTGCAGCCGAGTGCTCTTTCAGCAGGACATGGTATTGCGTTGGATAATATTCGTCAGCGCTTAAGCGGCCTATTCGCTGATGATGCGTGTCTCACTATCGCCCAAAATCATGATGCTGGCGTGACGGCAACGATTAGAATAAAGCGGCTATTATTGGACCAACTACAAGGAAGTGCCACATGAGTACTGTCTCTGCGACCGCTATTATTGCTGATGATGAACCGTTATTGCGGCATCATTTAAACCGTGCATTAGGAGAAGTGTGGCCAGAGCTCGATATTGTCGCGCAAGCCGAAAATGGACGCGTGGCATTGTCCATGATTGAGCAGCATCAGCCTGAGGTGGCCTTTATTGATATTCGAATGCCAGAAATGGATGGTATGTCGCTCGCAAGGCAATTGGCTGGTTTGGCAAAGCCACCACTGATTGTATTTATCACCGCCTATGACGAGTATGCCATTCAAGCTTTTGAAGCCAATGCGGCGGATTATTTATTGAAACCGCTTTCTGAAGCGCGTTTAGTGCAGTGCTGTACTAAGTTGCAGCTAAGATTAGCCGAGCATTCTTCTGAGCGACAATTACCTGATTTGCAAACCCTTTTACAGCAGATACAGCATATAAGCCAACAGGCATCGCCGTCGTTTTTAAGCTGGTTAAAAGTTCAAAAAGGTGAAGATATTCACCTGATTTCGGTGGCGGATATGTTGTACGCTAAAGCCGAAGACAAATATTTATCCATATACATAAAGAGTGATTCTGGAGTGCAGGAGTTCTTACTGCGCAGTTCATTGAAAGAGTTGCTGCAGCAGCTTGACCCGAATCAGTTTTGGCAAATCCACCGTTCAACGGCAGTGAATGTTGCCAAGATAGATAAAGTGAAAAAAGAGTTCACGGGTAAAATGTACGTCTTGATTGGTCCTGATAAGTTACCCGTCAGCCGTGCGCTGCAAGCTCAATTTAAGTCGTAACTGAATTTAAACCGTCGTTCGATTGATCGCGTGATTAGCGGTGTGCGATCTGCTTGGCGGACAGGGTAAATTGGAAGAAAGCATCCACAGACATAGGTTCAGAATAATAAAAACCTTGGATGTAACGTACACCCAACAGCTCTAATTCTCTCACCTGATCTTGGTTCTCAACGCCCTCAGCAATCAGCCGCATGTTCAATTGCTTTGCTAGTTTAATCATCGACACTAACACCGAAGTAATGGCTGAATTTTGATGCAAGCTTTTAATAAACACTTGATCAATTTTGAGAGTGTGGAAGTCGTGTTGGTGGATAAAATTTAAACCCGAGTAGCCAGTGCCAAAATCGTCAATGGCGATTTTAAAGCCTAGCTGTTTCAGTCGTTGTAAGTTTTCCATGGCTAACTTCAACTCGTCCACGTTGAAATGGTTGTCTTCGGTGATCTCTAGCAGAAGTCGTGGAACAATCGCTGGGTGTTTTGTCGCGTAGCGTTTCATGTAATCCATAAAGTAATTATCAATGATCAATAACCGGCTGATGTTGATGCTGATGTATTGATCGTGCAACGCATGTTTGTGCTGCTCCACACATTCTGTCACCAATTTCAACACACGGTAGGTGATTTGGTGAATCACGCCAATACGCTCTGACAACGGGATAAAAATGGTGGGTGAAATATAGCCTTGAGAGGGTTCATTCCAGCGCAGTAGCGCTTCGCTACCAACAATTCTATTTTCGGTAATATCGACGATCGGTTGTAAATAGAGTTCCAACTGATGGTTTGATATTGCCTCTCTCAAAGAGACTTCTAAGGTGTTTCGGCTGAGGTAATAGTTGTGATAAGCAAGATAAATCAAAGAGATAATACTTGCTGTAAGCAAGACAAGCCATAAGTTATCGAGAAAATGGTAAGCATAAGATCCGTTATTTAAGTAGATCTGAATTGAGAGTGGGTAATGCTCGGATTTAAAGAGAAAGCTAGTATGAGCAGAATCGATCTCTTCCTGATCACTGCGAATACTTTGGCTTAACACGTTGACCTGATAGCCGTAGTGCCATTTGGCAAGTTTAGGAGCGACTAGGTTCATAAACTGTTCTGGAGGCATCAGTGCATTGAGGCCGCTCATATCTGGCTGTGAAGCATAGACAAAAAATGTTTGCTCTTTACTGCGAGATTTTGTTAATGAAATGGTCGTATTCGTTGGAGATTGTTTAAGCCTGTCAAGAATATGTTTGTATAAATGAATGGTGGTATGGCCTTCATTGCTGGTGCAAAAAATAGTCCCGTAAGCGTTGTACATGCCCACTTCTTTGACCATTTTCGAGCGAAATACATAGCTCCTTAGAGCAATGATGTCTTCTCTTTGGCAGTGCTTTGAAATGTTTTTACTTAACTGGTTCAGTTCATCCGACGTTTGATTGATGTGATGTTCCAGTTGTGTAATGGCTTGTTCACCGAAGCGGGTTGCCTGCCGGTTAGTGTCATAAAAGTTTTTAACTATCGCGAAAGTAAACACAAATAAGAAAATACCCAGAATAGGAATAAATGCGTTTATCTTTGCCGAAAGTATCTCTTTTGCAACGCTAAATTTGCTCGGTGAACTGTCATTGTTTTGCATTACAGACAGTGCTCATAGGTTATTACCAGTAAAAATCAGTATTGCTTTTATGTTGATTACTATAAGTAATTAATTTCTAAACGTAACCTAGAGTCTTGTCTCAAAAGTGAGATGAAAGAGCAGTTATCTGTTTTTCAAAGGCTTTGTTGCTCATTTCCAATTTCATAATTTTCTTAATATACAAGTCGATAGTGTTTTTTTATGAGGTTAGTGCCTAGCGCGACTCCATTTTGACGCTGGTGAGCCTTTAACGCACAATTAGATTAAAATGTAATCTACAGAAATATAAAATTGCATAATCAATTGCGACTAAACTAACAATTAGTTTACTGATCGTTTTTTCATCTATCTCATCGTCGAGAAGTATTTGGGGGCCTTATGGATTTACAAGTGGTTGTTCAGCCTGCGTCAGTAAGCGAAGTGGTGGGGGATGTTATTGCTGTCGATGCCAAAGGTAACGCGCGTCAAGTGACGGTGGGTGACTCCTTGATGAAAGGTGAAATCTTAATCACGGTTAATCATTCATCGGTCACTTTGTTTATCAATGGGCAAGTGGCGGTGGTCGAACAAAACTGCGTCGCGTGCTTTGGTGACACTGTGTTAGAACACGATACATCAATAGATCTGATCCAGTTTCCTGTCGCGGGCGACATTAACGCTGATCTCACCCAACTTAATGAGGCCAATTTTGATGCGGATAATATAGCCGCTATCCAACAAGCCATTTTAGATGGCCAAGACCCGACCCAAATACTTGAAGCAACCGCCGCCGGAGCCGGTGGTGAAGGCTCTGCAAATGCTGGCTTCATCACCATTGATTACAATTTTGCAGAAGTATTGGCGAGTACGTTTTTCGAAACTGCAGGGCGTGATGCTCAGCAATCATTGACTGAAACGAATTTGAGTCCGTTGCGTTTTACCGCTGGGGGTGAATCATTATCAGCGGCATTAGTTGAAGGTTCGCTCTCACTAAATTCGTATCCACAATCAGTGACGGCAAATGTTTTAATCGCGGCGGGAGATCTGCCACTGGATGCCGCCTCTTTTGTCCCTGAATCCCTTTCATTAGCTGCGCTATTGTCAGAGCTGAATAGCGATATTACTTCGGCTGGGCGATCAGTAAGCTTTCGTTATGATGCTACGGCTAACTATATTGTCGGTGAACTTGACGGCAATGAAGTGCTACGGATTGATTTAGTGGCGACGTCTGTCGGTAAAGACATCAACTTAGAGATAGTGACGACCATTAGCCAACCGATTGACCATGTTCCCTCCGTGGGAGGTGGCTTAGTTTCTTTTGCTAATGATCAAATTGCGATTCAATTCGATGTGACCGGTTCTGATGCGGGTGGAAATCCTATTCGCTCGCCGATTTCTATCGCAATCAGTATTGGTGATGGTAATAACCCTGTTATGTCCGATGAACCGTCGACGTCCGTTTATGAGGATAATTTGGCGAATATCGGTTCGGATGCCAGTGCTTCACAGACGATTACCGTTTCAGGACAGTTTGATACCCAATTGGGTTCTGATCAAATTGAAAGCTATCAGTTGGATTTAAGTGCTAACCCGTTGGCTGGGTTAACCTCGGCTGGTGTCGCGGTGCAATTGGCCTCTTCCTCGTCATTGAACGGGGTTTATACCTATCAGGCGAGCGCCAATGGCCAGCCTATTTTTGAGTTGATATTAAACCCAGACGGTCGTTACCAGTTTACGTTACAAGGCGCGCTGGATCATCCAGCCAATAGTGATGAGTTATTACTCAACCTTTCTGTATTAGCAACCGATTATGATGGTGATAGCTCTGAAAGTGTGCGTTTACCAATCAACATTATTGACGATAAACCTGAAATCATTGGTGTGGATACGCTCAGCGTTGACGAAGACGATTTAGCGTCAGGCTCAGACAGCAGCAAAGAGCCGTTGTTCGCCGAAGGCTATTTCACCACCACTCAAGGGGCCGATACGGTAGTGAGTTATCAGCTTGATACCAGCATCAACCCCATCGCTGGGTTAACCTCGCAAGGTGAAAGTGTGGTATTGGGCGCGGCGACAGTTGATGCCAACGGTAACTACCTCTATCAAGCAAGTACTACCCCAAGCGGTCAGACGGTATTTAGCTTAGTGCTTAACGCAGATGGTAGTTATCGTTTTACCCTACAAGGGCCAATTGACCATGCGCAGGGGAGCGATGAGCTACTGGTGAATTTCAAGGTGGTTGCAACTGACTATGATGGCGACAGCGCCAACATTCTGCTGCCTGTCACCATTCATGATGATCAGCCAATCATCGCGGGCGTGCAAGCGCTCAGCGTTGACGAAGACGATTTAGCGTCAGGCTCAGACAGCAGCAAAGAGCCGTTGTTTGCCGAGGGAGTTTTTACTACTCAAAGCGCGGATAAGGTGGTGAGCTATCAGTTGGATACCAGCAGTAACCCGCTTGCAGGACTAACTTCGCAAGGTGAAGCGGTGAGTTTGGGCGCGGCGACAATCGATGCCGACGGCAACTACCACTATCAAGCTAGCGCTGCACCGAGCGGCAATGCGGTGTTTAGTTTGGTGCTCAATGCGGATGGTAGCTATCGTTTTACCCTGCAAGGTCCGATTGACCATTCGCAGGGGAGCGATGAGCTGCTGGTAAATTTCAAGGTAGTGACAACCGATTATGATGGCGACAGCGCCAACATTCTGCTGCCCGTTACCATCCATGATGATCAGCCAATCATCACCGGCGTGCAAGCGCTCAGCGTTGGCGAAGACGATTTAACGTCAGGCTCAGACAGCAGCAAAGAGCCGCTGTTCGCTGAGGGAGTGTTTACCACTCAAAGCGCCGATAAGGTGGTGAGCTATCAGTTAGATACCAGCAGTAACCCGCTTGCGGGCTTAACCTCGCAAGGCGAAGCGGTGATCTTGGGCGCGGCGACAATCGATGCCAATGGTAACTACCACTACCAAGCCAGCACCACACCCAGTGGCAATGCGGTGTTTAGCTTAGTGCTCAATGCGGACGGCAGTTACCGTTTTACTTTGCAAGGTCCGATTGATCACGCCGCAGGCAGCGATGAGCGACTGGTGAATTTCAAAGTGGTGGCGACGGACTATGATGGCGATGCCTCCGATATTCTACTGCCTGTCACTATTGTTGATGACAAGCCAACGATTGTCGGCATTCGCACCGGTAGCGAGCAAAGCGTGGATGAAGATGACTTAGCCACGATCGGTTCTGATCGTTCAGACAGCACCGTTATTGCTGGGCACTTTGATGTGATTGACGAGGCCGATGGTATTGTCAGTTATCAATTATCGGATCTTGTAACGCCTGTCGAGAATTTAACGTCTGGTGGTCAAGAGATAGAGATCATCCAAATTTCAAGCAATAATGGTGTCACTGTTTATGAGGCGGTGATTAAGAATACAACGGACGTGGTTTTTCGTCTCACGTTAAATGGCTCGGCCGATAGTTACCAATTTGAACTGCTTAAAGCCATCGACCACCCTACTGCTGCTGGCGAAAATATCTTTATTTTAGATCTTCCGATTACCGCAACTGATAGAGATGGCGATGTTTCAGCTGCAATCAGTCTTCCAATATCAATTGTTGATGATATTCCGACTTTGCATGACAAAACCATTGATCGTTATGAGAGTGCTGGTAATAAGACAGTCAATTTATTTAGCCAAGACAACAATACCTCACCGGATACTCAAGGGGCTGATCATGGTGCGATCACTAAATTTGTGGCCGTTGATGAAGCGGGTCGGGATATTCAATTTAGGGATGGCAATGGCGCAAGCTTAGCTAATGAAATTGAACTTAACGGCATCACAAAAACGGTCACGGTTGTCGAAATAAAAAATGGTGTTGAGCGTGATTTAGGCACACTGACGATTACGCCTAACGGTAACGCGACATTTAAACCAGTTGCTAGCCTTGAACATGGTGATGATCCGACCATTTCATTTACTGTCGATGTCACTGCGCAAGACTTTGATGGCGATGTCTCAACCGAACAGTTGAACATCAATATTCTTGATAGAAATGCCACTATCACAGTTGCTAACGTGATTGGCGCTGAAGACGCTGGACGCGATGGTGTCACTATTCCGTTGAGCGACCCCAATCAAATCACTAATAGCCAAGATAACCAATCCGGCTTAAATACTTCACCGCTTAAAGTGGATTTGCAGATCAATCTTTATGATTTGGATCGCAATGAATCGATTGGTGATGTAAAAATCACGGCCAGCAACGCGCATGGCGATTTTTACTATCTCAATAGTTCGGATGTTTATGTCAAATTAGAGCTAGTCAGTGGACGATTTGTTTTGCCCGCAGATGCGGTGGAGCAAAGCTTAACAGGCAGTGTTGCTAAGATTGAAAACTTGTATTTTGTGCCTGACCGTCACTATGCCAGCGCTAACGGTGGCTTCCAACTCAATATTACTGTGCAGGTTTTGAATAATGGCCTGCATGATCATAATGTGAACGGGAAATTGCGCATTGAGGTGGAAAGTGTGGCCGATATTGCTACTTGGACCTCAAGCAGCCAATTTCATTATGATGCAGTAGAAGATAGTGACAATATTACTCTCGATGTTTTAGCGCAGACACAAGATAACAGTACCCCCGAAACAATCCTGTATGAGATCCGCTTTACTCAAGGTGAAGGTGAGGCGCAGCTAGTTTATGCCGATGGTACGCCAGTTGTAATGAGCTCGGATGCTTCAGGTCACTATTATCTTGTTAGCGCGAGTAACATTAACCAAGTACAAGTTGACCCCAATGATAATTTCAGTGGTCAGATCAAACTTGATATTACAGCGATCACGACCGAGCAAAATAACGCTCACGTTGGTAAAGAGAGCGCTCGATCAGAAACGAAAGAAATCGTGATAGATGTTAGCCCTGTTGCCGATATGGGTAGCTTCTCTGTCAATCGAATCAATGTTTTTGAAGATAATGCCGCTACGCAAAATACCGTTGACCCCACCACAGATCACGATCCCTTGTTATTAAGTGAAGTCATTACGATGGCGGGATCCGTTGATTCTGATGGTTCAGAAACACTCTATGTGCGTCTCTCTGATTTTTCAGAAACAGGTGTCACACTGATTTGGTTGGGAGCCGGAGCCAGCGAAATATCACAAATAACCGATGCCAATGGTCATACTTATTATGAAGTTCCTGAACAATATCTTGACCAAGTTGAAGTGCTACCCCCATTGCATAGCAACGCTGATTTTACCTTCTCTGTTGAAGGCATCATTAAAGATAGCGTTACTCTTTCTACGGGTGCGGTGGCAGATGAAATATCGTTAGGTGCTAAGACGGTTAATGTTTCAGTTAAGGGCGTAGCAGATATTCCAACCATTGATTTTCACTCAAACAGTACTAACACTTGGAATGAATTTAGTGAAAATGGTCTGCAAGTGATTGAAACGACGATTGATGAAAATCAATCCGTTGGCTTTGGCTTTAGTGTGTTATCCGGTGAGCTTGCGGATAATCCAGCGGACAGCTCTGAGTCGATCACCGTTTTGCTATCGAACATTCCAGATGGTGTCAAACTGTATGACAGTGTTGGTAGCGTGATTAACTTGGTATTTGTTGGTTACGATACTGCGCAACAACCTATTTATCAGGCAAATCTAACTTCAGCGCAGGTTGATTCAGGTATTCGAGTTGAGCCATCTCATTCATCGACCGAAAACATCAACATCAAAATGACCACCATCGTTACTGAAAATGATGGACATACGCGTCAAATTGAGTCGGAAATTCGCATTAAAGTGGCACCGGTGATTGATGTTGTTGACAACTATCAATCACACTCGCTTGGTAACGAGGACAGCCTCATTAATATTCATTGGCAGCCAGAAGAGGAACAACATCTTGATGCTGATGAATATTTTGCCTCTGTTACACTTTCTGGCTTCCCAGCAGGTAGTACTATTTACGTCGATGGTGTTGTCACGACCTTAGATAGTGATGGCAAGCTCATTTTGACCCCCGCACTGGGACAGAGCGAGCAAGATTTCTCAGCGCAAGTGCTGACAACGGGTTACGTTCAAGTTCAGCCACCAGAACACTCCAGTACTGATTTTACCTTGAGCACAGAGATTGTGGTGAAAGAACAAGACAACGAATACGTCGATGCAATCAATTCTGGCGAAGGTATTGCTTCGAAAGTCATTCATGGCTCTGTTGATGTTACGGTAAGGCCGATAGTTGAAGCTGATGGACAACTGCGTGTTGAAGACAACGGCGTAGTCACAAATAAAGCTGTCGCAGATGCCTCTGGTGCTATCTACTTTACTATTAATGATGCGGCCGGCGGCGAGCCTAATGCGAACGTTATACGCTTTGATAATGCAGACACTCAATCGACAGAAGGTTACCAATCATTAGAAGTGGTCGACCAACTGGTGGTGCGTTTTAGCAATATTACGCCACAGGTACTTGATCAACTACTGATTACTGGTGCAATTAATAATGGGGATGGTTCATGGACCATTGTTGATGAGCAGAATTTCAGTGTAAAAGCGCCGAATGGCCTGACATTGAGTAGTGGTAACGATCCTGATGGTGATGGTTATAACGACATCACTGTGACCATTTTTGCCCAAGTGTATGACCAAGGGGAAGATAGCTCTGAAGCCAAAGTGGTTCAACAAGTGCAATCAGAGCTCACCTTACAATTTCCGCTCACTGCTACGGGCAACAACACGGTAGCGGCTGACATTACTTTAGTTGGCAATGCGGATGATATTGTATTAGGCGTCGAAGATAACGCCATTAACTTAGGTCAGCAAATTCAAGATAAATTGATGGTGAGCGCTTCAGGTTTTGATGGTGTAGAAGATGAGCTCAGTATTGTCATCGCGCAAAGTGTGCTGCCAGTTGGCGCAAGTTTATCTGGTGTTCATTTTGATTTCGTTGATGGCTTGTATGTATACAAAGGTACCGTGAATACCGATGGCTCGATTTCAGGGTTAGAAAATCTGCAACTGCATCTGCCTGAAGATTACGCGGGCGACTTTAATTTGCCGATCACTTTTGTAACGACAGACACGGCTTCTGGTGATGAAAAAACCTTCAGTACGCAAATCCCAGTGGCAGTTTCTCCGGTAGCTGATGTTCCCGGAACGCATCAACCGCAAGATGATGACATTACCCCTAAAGCGACATTGACTGTGGAAGGTTCGCTTGGGTTAGATGCAAATCATCAGCCGACTTCAAGCTCGTCCGACGTTCCGACCAATGACGGCACCGGGTATGAAGATGGTATTATTCATCTTTCGCTCGACATTGACCTTGCTGATATTCGCAATAGCGCTACGGAAGGACAAGAGGTGCTGAGCGAAGTCACCTTAACCCTACAAGGAACCAATATCGGAACCTTTGTTGATGCGCAAGGCAATGATCTCGGTACCAGTATCACTTTTAGTCAGCCTCAGCTACCTGCGGCATTAGACAATGTTTATTTCAAACCCGCACCCAATTATCCGACTGGCGATGATGATAATACCGTCAACATTACCGTGGCGGGGAAAGTGACTGATATCACGCAATTTGATGATACCAATGCCAATGCGTTGGGTGTGGCTAATACTGATGCTGATAAACCATTTACCACACAAGTAAGTTTTGATGTGACGCCAGTGGTAGACGACGTCATTATTTCCAGTGGTGGTAGCAGCAATATTGAAGTGAGCGGTCTGGAAGATGAGTGGATTCTCCTTTCTAAACCGGGTTCCGAATTTACCGTTGATCTGACCGATACAGATGGCTCTGAGGTATTTGTGTCGATCAAGCTTACTGGGGTGCCGACGGATTTTGTCGTGAGTTCTCTCTCTTCTGACTATACCGTGAAAAATAATGGTGGTGGTGAGTGGAGCATTCAGATTAACAACCCAGCACAAACCTCGATCAATTTATCCGATATTGCGATGAAACCTGCGAAGAACTTTAGTGGCGAAGTGGAAATCGGCATCAAGGTCTTTACCGAAGAATCCTTGCTTGGTGTGCCTGTAGAGCATAACGGCAGCTTTAGATTGGATATTGCGCCCGTTGGGGATGTGGTGGATGTTGAACCAGTGACTAACGGCGCTGGCGATGAAGGCGTTGACATTGAAATTGATATCAACGCGCAAATTATCGATAAAGCCGATTCCATTGCAGCCGGTGCGAACCATAGTGAAAACTCGCCAGAAACGTTGCGAATTGAAGTTTCCGGGGTGCCAGATGGAGCAAGTATTGCATTGCCTGATGGCACGCTGGGGACTTACATCGGTGGTGGAGTATGGCTGTTGAATGCCGATGCGCAAAGCTTAGATAAACTGATTTTTAATTCTGGTGATTGGCATAAGGACACTTGGGCGGGAGATCTGACGATTAAAGTACAGTCGGTCGATACAGGACTGGACGGTACTGAACATTTGGGGCCTGCGCGTGAGTTTACTGTTTCAGTTGATGTTCAGGCGGTCAATGATGCACCCACCATTGATAGTGCTACGGTCACCACAACGATTGATGAAGAGGCGGGGCAAAAAGTTACCGGCTTGAGTGTGAGTGATGTCGATTATGCAGGCTCACATGCCAACGACCCCATGACGGTGATTTTGAGCGTGAGCGAAGGTTTGCTCAGTGCCGTGATCCCCGCGTTAAGTTCTGTCACGCAGAGCACCAATTTGGCTGGAGAACTCGTCCTACAAGGCACGTTATCGGATATCAACGCACTACTTAATAGCAGCGATCCCGCCAGTGGCGTTTTTGTTGATGCCACCGCGATTGGTAGTGACCATATTGATCTGACAATTAAGGCCAATGATGGTGGTGTTTATGCCGACAATGTTTCTGGTATGGCGTTAGAAGAGACAGAAACCGTCAGTATTGCGGTGACGCCCAAAGCCAATACGCCGATATTAACCCTTGATCCGAGCTTTAATTATATGAAGCAGACGTATGTTAGCCAAAGTATCAGCGCTCAAGGTATTGCATTGCTGGGGTTAATCGCGGCATTAACGGATAGCCATGAAGTGTTGTCATTGGAGATCGACAGTCTGCCAAGTGGCGCTACCCTTTCTAGTAGCTCGGGCAGTGTGACTGAGCAAAACGGAGTGTGGATTGTTTCCGCTGATGCTATCGACGGATTACAGGTTAGCGGGCTCGATTTAGGGCAACACACTCTGTCGGTAGCGGCTATCTCAACAGAAACGGATGGTAGCCGTGCAGCCTCTGCATCAATTGATATTGCGATTGAAGTATTGCCTGACGGTAGCACGATTGATCAATCAACGAACGGGGATGATGCGCAATTGCTCGCCGGTAATGTTGGGGCGCAGTTGCTAGGAGGCAGTGGTCATGATCACCTTGAAGGTGGTGATGGTGATGACTCCTTAGTGGGTGGTGGCGGAAATGATACCTTGATTGGCGGGCTTGGTGCCGACATCTTAACCGGGGGAAGTGGCGCTGACATATTTAAATGGACGCTCGATACTGTTGATGAGCAAACCGACACTATCACTGATTTCAACGCTGGTGAAGGTGATGTGATCGATCTCACTGATGTTGTGGCCGATTTACATTTGCCCATGGATCAACTGCTCGTTTCGCTACACACTTCTCATCAGATAGAAGCGAAAGTGATGACCAACACGACGGATGTGGAATTGGAAATTCTGACGGACAATAACGTACACCAAACCATTGTGGTGCAAGATCTTGCCAGCCAATTCAATTTTGATGGCATGGCGTCGATTGACATTGTTGGCTTCTTATTGGACAACAACATTATCAAGCATGACGTTTAAATAAAGAAAAGAGCAGTTAAATAAAGAAAAAGTGCACCCAACGGCTTCATGCTCAGTTGGGTGCACTTTTTTATTTAGCAGTAAACACACCCCAGCGCTGTATCAGTCTGGGGGCATTTACAGTGGGTTAACCAATGATGATTTGGCTCAGCACATAACCTAAACAGCACGCACTCACGACGCCAATTAAACCGACGGACATGAACGAGTGGTTGAAGTAGTACTTACCGATTTTGGTGGTTCCTGTGGTATCAAAGTTGACCGTTGCAATATCTGACGGATAGTTTGGAATGAAGAAGTATCCGTACAGTGCGGGCATTAATCCCACCAGTAGCGCAGGTTCTAAACCTAGCCCGAGGCCTACAGGTAGCATCATTACCGCTACTGCGGCTTGTGAGTTCACCACAACAGAAACAATGAATAGTGCAAGCGCGAAGGTCCAGTGATGGTCGGTAACCATCTCAACAATGCCTGATTTAAACTGAGGCATCGCGTATTGAAAATAGGTATCCGACATCCAAGCGATACCGAAGATGGCAATTGCCGCTACCATACCTGATTTGAATACCACACCGTTTGGTACATCTCGTGGGTCGGTTTTGGTTGCCAGTAAAATGATACCGCCAAAGCAGAGCATCATCATCTGGATAACCACCGCCATACTGATCGGTTTACTGCCTTCAACAATAGTGCGTGTTTCTGGCACCATCGCTAGCACGACTATGGTTAATATCGCACCAATGAAAATCAACACAGAATTACGCGCTGCCGCGGGTAACGTTTCATTCAGCGTTGTCGCGGTTGTGTTTAGGATTTTCTCTTTCCACACTGGATCTTGCAGACGTTCTTGATACTCAGGATCATCATCTAGTTCTTTCCCGCGGCGCAAGCTGTACAAAGACATCAACAGCGTACCGAATAAGGTGGCAGGTACAGTGACCAGCAAAATAGAGAGCAAGGTGATCTCGTGTTGAATATTCGACAATTGAGCAAGGTAGTAGACAACGGCCGCTGAGATTGGGGAAGCGGTAATCGCGATTTGCGAAGCAACAGAAGACGCAGCCATTGGACGTTCAGGACGGATCCCATTTTTCAATGCCACATCACCAATGATCGGCATGATGGAATACACCGCATGGCCAGTACCCAGCATAAACGTCATTGCGTAAGTGACGAACGGTGCAATCAAAGTGACATTTTTCGGGTTCTTACGCAGTAAACGTTCTGCCACTTGCAGCATGTATTTCAATCCGCCAGCCGCTTCGAGTATTGAAGCACAGGTGACAACGGCAAGAATGATCAACATGACGGTGATCGGTGGTGATGTGGGTGGCATTTTGAAGACAAAAACTTCAATGACCAAGCCAATACCAGAAACCACACCAAGGCCAATACCACCGTAGCGTGAGCCTATATAGAGCATTAATAGCAGGAATAAAAATTCCAAATACAACATATCTGTTTCCTATCCAAAGGTGTTAATGAAAATATTGTCTAACGTAACGTTAAAAAAAGATGAAACCTTGTTCACACAACCATTTACCCTATAAATGAAACGACATTAATCAGAGATTGCTCACGCATTTTATTCAATAAGTAATGAATATGAATAAACAAATG
>NZ_CAWNIB010000301.1:0-14943 GCF_963874405.1 Vibrio sp. V08_P9A1T1 | reverse complement strand
TGATTAATTTGAATCATCGGAAAACCTGTGCAGGGATAACAGAATAAAATGTTGAACTCTCTCTCACTTGTTGGACGATGCTATGGCTTAACTTGATTTAAGTCAATAGATATTTTTACGTCTAGACGTCTAAACTCTTTGGTGAATTAGGTAGTGATGAAAAAAATAAAGCGTGTAATAATCATCATATCTGGCGTGATATGAGAGAGTTATTTTGGCTAAACCTGCAGTGTTTTTAGATCGCGATGGCGTGATCAACGTTGATCATGGCTATGTTCATGATGAGCATGATTTTGAGTTTATTGATGGTGTATTTGAAGCCACTAAGAAGTTTCAAGACATGGGGTATTTGCTGGTTTTGGTGACCAACCAATCAGGTATCGCTCGTGGGAAATTTAGTGAAGAGCGCTTTTTATCTTTAACGCAATGGATGGACTGGAATTTTGCCGATCACGGTGTCGAGTTTGATGGTATTTATTACTGCCCGCACCATGCAGAGCACGGTGAAGGTAAGTATAAAGAAGAGTGTGATTGCCGCAAACCCAAGCCTGGTATGTTTATCTCCGCACGGGACTTTCTTGATATCGATATGGAAAAATCCGTGATGATAGGCGATAAAGCTGAAGATATTATGGCTGCACAAGCCGCAGGTGTTGGTACTCGTGTGTTAGTGCGTACCGGTAAACCCGTTACTGAGCAAGGTGAATTACTCGCCACCGTGGTACTTGATAGTATTCGCGATGTCCCTGCTTTTCTTGCACCGTAAAAATTCCCCCCTTTGTGGAAGGCAATATGAATAAATCATTTCTTTTTGTTGGATTCAGTGTTGGTTTTTTAGCAGCATGCTCACCACATTACGCGAACGATTCGCGCGTTGAAAGTGAGAACCTGTTCCAGCATTATCAATGCCGTTCTGGTGAGCATTTTGATGTTGCGTATATTGAGCAACAGTCAACCGTTCTCCGTATTGCCGATCGCGAATATACATTAATACAAATTCCAGCCGCCTCTGGCGCAAAGTATGTGATCGACGATAGCGAGCAAACTCAGCCTCAAACCGTGCTTTTACATACGAAAGGCGATGAGGCTTTGCTCGAAGTGGGATCAACGACTTATCAAGGCTGTACCACTCAATAATTCATTTAAGATAAGCGCATGCTATCTTCCATTTTTATTTACGCTATAGGTTCGCAT
The DNA here is from genome assembly GCF_963874405.1 of Vibrio sp. V08_P9A1T1. Taxonomy (NCBI): domain Bacteria; kingdom Pseudomonadati; phylum Pseudomonadota; class Gammaproteobacteria; order Vibrionales; family Vibrionaceae; genus Vibrio; species Vibrio sp. V08_P9A1T1. Next base: position 13,749 of record NZ_CAWNIB010000301.1, on the reverse strand, counting down.
GAGCAGAAAACTGACTATCTTGGATATTGCAAAACTGTCTGGTGTTGGTAAATCGACGGTTTCTCGTGTATTGACGAACGACCCAAAAGTGAAGCCTGAAACACGAGCAAAAGTGGAACGCGTTATCCAAGATTCTGGGTATGTGCCACTGAAATCGGCTCAGTTAATGCGTGGTGGCAGTGAAAAAGTGATTGGCGTGATTATCTCACGCCTTGAGTCACCGTCTGAAAACCGCGCCGTGGGGCGAATGCTACAGGTGTTGTATCAAAATGGGTACGATGTGGTGATTATGGAAAGCCAGTTTGATCGCACTAAAACGAACGAGCACCTTGAGGTTTTACATAAGCGTAATGTGGATGGTGTAATTGTATTTGGTTTTACCGATCTCGATATCACACAACTCAACCTATGGGCATCGCGAGCGGTTGTGATTGCGATGGATGCCGATAAAGTCTCATCGATTAACTATGACAATTATGGTGTTATTCAAGGCGCGCTTGCTCATTTGACTTCGAAAAATCGAGTTCATATTTCCTACATTGGGGTCGATCCTAGCGATAAAACGACAGGTAAATTACGTTTAGATTCGTACTTAGATTGGTGCAAACAAAGTGGATGCACTCCCAATTATCGCACTGGACGTTTGCATCATGAAAGTGCCTACCAACTGGTTGATGAAGTGCTAAATGATCAGACTCAAGCTATCGTGTGCGCCAGTGACACTCTGGCACTTGGCGTGATTAAACGTCTCCAAGAATTGGGCCGAGATGATATCGCCGTCACTGGTGTGGGGGGTAATGAGCTGCTCTCTTTTCTTTTCCCTAATATTTACAGTATTGATCTGGCTATGCTCAAGCGGGAGAAAAAGCAGCTAATTTATTGATTTTACAGCTTAATAATGAAATGAACCCTGCACACATCACTCAACAACCGCTAACAAGCTAACTCCTTATTTCTTAAAGTGAATTACAATTAGTCTGTGATCTTATTCAATTAATGGGATTGTTCCCATTTTTACCTTTTATTATTTATGTCAATATTGCACTTGTAGGTGGGAATGTTCCCATTAAAAAGAAAAAACAGACAGTATTCCAATATAGGGTGGGCAAAAGTATGGCCAAGATAGCGAAGCAAGACGTGATACGTCTTATCGAGCTGGTAGGTGGTAAAGAGAACATCGCCAGTGTGAGTCACTGTTTGACTCGTTTACGCTTTGTTTTAAATGATACCGACAAGGCGGATAAAAAAGGACTAGAACAGCTGAGCATGGTTAAAGGGTGTTTTACCAATGCTGGGCAGTTTCAAGTTGTGATTGGTACTGAGGTGGACGAAGTTTACGCCATCTTAATCGGGCTTTCAGGCAAAGAAGCCGTTTCTAAAGATGAAGCGAAGAAAGCCGCTCGCCAAAACATGAACTTTTTAGAACGTGGCATTTCGCATCTTGCGGAAATCTTTGTTCCTTTGCTGCCAGCGATCATCACTGGCGGTTTAATCCTCGGTTTTCGTAATGTCATTGGCGACATTCGTATGTTCGATGGCAAAACCTTGGTTGAAATTAGCCAATTTTGGGCCACGGTTCATTCTTTCTTATGGTTAATTGGCGAGGCTATTTTCTTCTTCCTACCGGTTGGTGTTTGTTGGTCAACGGTGAAAAAGTTGGGTGGAACACCGATACTAGGTATTACTTTGGGTGTGACTCTGGTTTCGCCTCAATTAATGAATGCTTATCTGATCGGTAAGCAGATGCCCGAAGTGTGGGATTTTGGCTTGTTTGTGATAGAGAAAGTCGGCTATCAAGCTCAGGTTATTCCTGCGATGTTGGCGGGTGTTGCTCTGGCGTTTATTGAGACAAACTTAAAGCGCATCATCCCTTCTTATCTTTACCTCGTTGTTGTGCCGTTTATCTCTATCATATTGTCCGTTATTTTGGCCCACGCTTTAATTGGTCCATTTGGTCGCGTATTGGGCGATGGCGTCGCATTTGCGGCTAAAGCTGCAATGACTGGTGATTTTGCGGTTATCGGTTCAATGGTGTTCGGTTTCTTGTATGCGCCACTGGTCATTACCGGGATTCACCACACCACCAACGCGGTGGATCTGCAGTTGATGCAAGAAATGGGTGGTACGCCAATTTGGCCACTGATTGCACTGTCAAATATTGCTCAAGCGTCTGCGGTCGTCGGTATCATCTTTATCAGTAAAAAACACGGTGAGCGAGACATCTCTGTTCCTGCGGCTATTTCGGCTTATTTGGGTGTGACAGAGCCAGCGATGTATGGTGTCAACTTAAAGTACAAGTTCCCAATGCTAAGCGCCATGATTGGTAGTGCTATTGCAGCCGCAATTTGTGGTAGTGCAGGGGTGATGGCGAATGGCATCGGTGTGGGTGGTTTACCAGGTATTCTTTCGATTCAACCACAATACTGGGGTATTTACGGCATCGCGATGCTGGTGGCGATGGCCGTCCCAATTCTGCTTACTCTGTTTTTATACAAACGAGCTCAAGCTAAAGGCGAGCTAGAGCCAGCAAGTGCATAACCTTTCATTCGAGTGGTGAGTTTTCACCACTCATTTTCATTTTGGTAAGTGAGTTGTCAATATGGTTATAACCAAGAGTGATAGTCAGTGGTGGAAAACTGCGACCATCTATCAGATTTATCCCAAAAGTTTTTGTGATAGCGGCAATAAAGGAACGGGAGATATCAAAGGGATCATCTCTAAACTGGATTACTTGCACTGCTTGGGAATTGATGCCATTTGGCTGACACCCATTTATTCATCTCCGATGGTTGATAACGGTTATGACATTTCGGATTATTACAGTGTCAATCCTCAATTCGGTAGCATGCAAGATTTTGATGAACTGCTGACTCAAGCTCATCAAAGAGGTATCCGTATTATTATGGATATTGTGGTTAACCACACCTCAACCGAGCACGCTTGGTTTCAGTCGGCGTTGGGTGATAAATCAAGCCCGTATCGTGACTATTATATTTGGCAAGACCCGATTAATGGTCAGGCTCCAAATAATTGGCAGTCAAAGTTTGGTGGTAGTGCATGGGCGTTAGATGACGCAACAGGGCAATATTATCTGCACCTATTTGCCAAAGAGCAGGCGGATCTAAATTGGGAAAATCCTCAAGTTCGTGAGGAAGTGAAGCAAGTGATTCGTTTTTGGGCCGAAAAAGGGGTGGATGGTTTTCGTCTCGATGTGATCAATTTAATCTCAAAAGCGCAGGATTTCAGTGATGATCACCAAGGTGATGGACGCCGTTTTTATACCGATGGCCCGCGCGTGCATGAATTTTTACAAGAGATCAGCCAAGCTGTTTTTCAACAATACGGCAGCGTCACTGTGGGGGAAATGTCCTCAACAACGCTTGAACATTGCCAACAATATTCACGCTTGGACGGCAAAGAGCTGTCGATGGTGTTTAACTTCCACCATTTAAAAGTGGATTATCCGAACGGTGAAAAATGGACGAAAGCGCCATTTGATTTCTTGCAATTGAAGCAGATTTTCAACCATTGGCAAACGGGTTTAAATGGTAAAGGGTGGGGAGCACTTTTTTGGTGTAACCATGATCAACCTCGTATCGTGAGCCGTTTAGGGGATGATCAACGTTATCGCGTTGAGTCGGCAAAAATGTTGGCCGCATCGATTCATATGATGCAAGGCACGCCTTATGTTTATCAAGGTGAAGAAATTGGCATGACCAATCCCGGCTACACCGCTATTGAACAGTACCGAGATGTGGAAAGTACTAACATTTACGACATCATGGTGAACCAGCAAGGGGTAAGTCATGAAGCCATGATGGTCATTCTTGCACAAAAATCCCGTGATAATTCTCGCACGCCAATGCAATGGAATGCAGAGCGCTTTGCTGGTTTTAGCCAAGGTCAGCCTTGGCTAGACATTGCCGAAAACTATCAAGAATTGAATGCGCAACGGGCGTTAGCTGATGAGCAATCGGTGTTCTATTTCTATCGAGAGTTGATAGCGCTGCGCAAAAAAATCGGTGTAATTACCGATGGTGATTACACCGATTTACTACCCGATCATAAAGAGATTTTTGCCTACCAGCGACGCAACGCGAAACAGGTGCTGATCTGTATCAATAACTATTATGGCGTTGATACTGAATGCGTGCTGCCAAAAGAGTTACCGATTGAGAAAGCAAAATACCTGTTAGGCAACTATACAGATATAAAACCACTCAAAGTTTTGGAACATCAAGTGCTTCGTCCGTATGAAACACGCGTAATTTTGTTCGATTTAGTATCCTGATTGAGTCCTACCCCTATAGATTCAGTCATTTTTCAGCCCCGAATTTTCGGGGCTTTTTTATCGACTCTATTTATGAGTCACGGCCCAATGGTACTTTCTTCGTACTCTTATTGATTCAACGCAGTAGGCTCTGCTGTTGATGATTTGTTTAATGTTTTAACAACACCACAACTTTGTTGCTTGGTCACAATTAGTCACACAAAGATGAAACACAATCCGCTATAGTTTGCGTTCTTAGCAAACGGATGTGAAATACAATGAACAGTACTCTCTCCCCCTCTTATCGAGTGGTTCTCGTTGAAGACGATTTAGAACTCTCGGAACTGATCAAAGACTTTCTCAACCACTATGAGTTTTGTGTCTCAACGGTTGCGGATGGGATTCAAGCCGTTGATCGGATTTTGGATGAGCAACCTGATTTAGTCATTCTGGATATTATGCTACCAGGGCAAAGTGGTATGGATGTCTGCCGCGCTATCCGAGATCAATACCACGGTATGATCTTAATGCAAACGGCGTTGGACGACGATATTGATCAGGTGATGGGGCTGGAATTGGGTGCCGATGACTATGTTGTTAAGCAGGTTAAGCCCCGTTTGTTGCTGTCACGTATTCGAGCTTTACTTCGAAGGCAAGCAAGAGGAAGTCAAAGTGACAAATATGAATTGTGCATAGGTAACTTGTGGATGAATTTACAGCATCGAGCGGTATTACTTGAGCAGCAGCCCATAAAACTCACGACCAGCGAGTTTGAGCTTTTGTATCTACTCGCCCAACATGTCGGCACCATTGTCACGAGAGATGATATCGCTCAGCATGTGCGTGGTTTTGAATATGATGGTTTAGATCGCTCAATTGATCGTCGTATATCACGCTTGCGGCGTGCGCTCGGAGATGATCCTAATGAACCTAAGTTGATAAAAACGGTTCGAGGTAAAGGATATCAGCTCTGCGCTGTATCGGAAGGGAAGTGGTCATGATTCGATCTTTTTGGGTACTCTGGGTAGCTGTGTTTCTGCCGATCTTATTACTCAGTATTCCCACGCAATTTAATCCGATCCCATATCTTAGCCGCAGTATCTCTGAAGAGTTTTATAAGCCTGTCTATCAGAGTAACTTTACGTTTCTATCTGAAAAATTGCGTCAAGCGCCTCAAGCTGAGTGGACAACGATTATTGACGGCTATGCTAAGCATTTCAGTTACCCACTTCGATTAGAGGCATTAGACAGCTACCACTCCTCCCCAGAAGTTTATCAAGCGTTGCAAAAAGGCGAGATCATTTTCCAAGATGGTGATCCTATGGCACTTTTGCAAAGAGTGCTGAACAGTGACAAAGTGCTCTATTTCGCGATCAATGAACCGAGAGAACTCGCTGCGCTTAACCAGTCCAGAGGCACATTATACCTCGCGGTAGAAGATCTCCGTAGCCAACCTCGTACTCAATGGCAAACCAGTATTGCTGAGCAAAATAGCCGAATACCTTTAGAGTTGAGTCTATTGCAAGAGCAAGATTTGTCACCCATCGAGCGAAGTAAATTGTTGGCTGATAAAGAGCAGATGACCAGTTATATCAATCAACAAGGCAGCATGATTTTATTGGCTGCGGTGGATGAGAATACGTGGTTACGCGTCGAGGACAATATTTCCTACCAAACCCAATTAAAGCTCACCACGGCTATCGGTGGTTTCTTTTTTTTAGCCATTTCTGTGGCCTTAGTTATGTGGATTTATCCTTTATGGCGAGATCTGAAACGTCTGGTAAAAACGGCGAATGAATTTGGTCAAGGAGTATTATCTCGTAGAGCGACGACATCTCGGCTGTCCGTGGTCTCTCAGCTCAGTCATTCTTTTAATAATATGGCAAATAACATCGAAAAGCTGATTGCCAGCCAAAGAACCTTAACCAACGCCGTGGCGCATGATTTACGAACACCGCTCTACCGTTTACGCTTTGCATTTGAAATGCTTGAGGATGAAGACATTGCCTTAAGCCAGAAAGAAAAATACCGCCAAGTGATTCACTCCAGTATTGAAGATCTCGATCATTTGATTAACCAGACACTTGTTTTGTCGCGCTATAACCGTATCACAGATATTCGCCATTTTTCTTATTGCCACTTTGCCGACAATTTGGTTGCAGAAGCGGAGCATTTCCAGCTTGAAAACCCGCAACTCACATTGCGTGTCAGCGTGTTGGATTCGTTGCGACAGCAAACGATATTTGTCGATAATCGAGCTTTATTGCGGGCCGTTAAAAACTTGCTGAGTAATGCCGCGCGATTTGCGCAGCAAGAGATCCATCTCTCGTTGAACGAATCTGATGGGCAACTTTTTTTGGTGGTCGAAGACGATGGCCCCGGTATTGCGCCAGATGATATTGAACGTATTTTTGAGCCCTTTACTCAAGTGAATAATCAAGAGCGTAATAGTGAAAAAGGCCATGGTCTTGGGCTGGCGATTGTTAAACAGATCACTCGTTGGCATCAAGGCAAGGTTAGAGTAAAAGTAAATGGTTCAGCATTAGGGGGCGCATGTTTTGAACTGCAATGGCCAAAGCAGATTTCTTTACCTAATGTGACCAAACTGGATACAAATGGTCAATAAACTGCTGACGATTTATTTATATTGAGAATGCTACCTTGAATGGGTCGGTGAATCAGACCGCTCACAAGGAGTAAGCATGAATACCAAATTATTAGCGCTGTTTTTAAGCGGCGTATTTTTCTCATCTACCAGTGCCACTAAACCGATGGAATGGATCTCAGCCTTCAGCGATGGGGTTCGCTTAAATGACCAGCTCAGCCAAACCAATACGCAATCGAATGTGATGATGGATTACGCGCAACAAGATGCTGCATTGTATTTGGACGGTAGTGAAGTCGCCTTTCTTTCCACCAGTACCAGTTACCTCTTCTAATGCTTAACCACAGGAAAATATTATGTTTAAGTTAAACCAGTTGTTCGTGATCTTGAGTGTGCTCGCACTTATTGTGGGATGTAAAGCCGATGATTTGAAAGATGCGGATAAGCTGACTAAGCCTACGGTTAATGCTGGTGCTGATCAGATGTTAATACTGCCAGTAAATAGTATTACGTTGAGCGGAACGGCGAAATCTGAGTTATCAATATATGAAATTAAAACGAAGTCTTGGCGTCAAGTTTCTGGGCCTCAATCGCTTACTTTGATCAATGCAGATTCTCTGAAAGCAACGGCGTTTTATCCTACGATTGCTGGCACGTATATTTTTGAATTATCAGTCAAAGACAGTGGTGGAAGAAGCAATAGTGACCAAATGCAGGTGATCATTCAGGCGGCCGCGCAAAGCATGCAGCGAGCCTATATGCAGCAGGTTGATATCGTTGCTTGGCAGTATGCTGATAGGAACCAAGGCATGCTGATCTTTAGTGATTTAGATTCGGTTTCTTTAACCGAAGTGGACACTCAATTAGAGCATGCGCTGACCTCACTCAATAGCGCTGCTGAGTTTGAGCTACATTTTGCCGCCAATGCTGGGGGAAATATACAAACGGCTTTGTTGTTATTAAATGCCCTTTCTGCTCAAGGAGTTCCGATTTGTTTAAGTGAAAGTTCATCTTGCCACTCTTTGGAACAAGGGTTTTTATTGCAGACTGAACTGCCAGAGAGTATCAATTGCAGTGATGCACAAAGCTGTGTTACCGCTCTACTTCAGTATATTGAGGGTTAACTAGACTACTTAGTGACGTCAGTTTATAGAGCTATGATGTAAAGAAACGAAAAAGCCAGCTCGAAAGCTGGCTTTTTATCGTTCTCAATCGAGAGAATATGGTGGAGGGGGACGGATTCGAACCATCGAAGGCGGAGCCGGCAGATTTACAGTCTGCTCCCTTTGGCCACTCGGGAACCCCTCCGGGTGTTTTCCTATTCTAAAAATAGGCTTGAATGATGTTTTCCCAACGTATCAATCAAGGTTTCTCTTGCGAGAGAATATGGTGGAGGGGGACGGATTCGAACCATCGAAGGCGGAGCCGGCAGATTTACAGTCTGCTCCCTTTGGCCACTCGGGAACCCCTCCAGAGGGTTTTCATACAATGTGATTTATAGTGTTTATAACGACACTATTGGCTCACAGTATGCTTAAACAACGTTTTCCCAACGCATTGCTCAAGTGCGGAGCGCATGATAGCAAACTCGCTCTCTCTGTAAAGCCTTTTTCTTATGATTTTGAATTGAATGCTGCCTTTTTGGGCAAAGGGGGGAGGAATGGATAGTTTTGCTCTATTTACACCCTTCCCAGTTGAAGCCCAGCGGTGTTGGCTACGTTCGCTCACCCCAATCACATAGTTTATCTATGCTCATGGGGATGAACTTACTTGCCGCCTACCTGCAACTTCAAGTTGTTTGGGTATAGCCTGTGTGTGACGCCTAAAAAGCAGCCGGAGGAGGCTAAGTTATGACGCACGTTACAGATATTTAATAAGATTTACACTCCTTGACGTTCGAGCGTCGTATAAGCAGTTACAATTCAATCAGTCTATTTATTGTTGAATAAAAACTATGAAAAACACGTCTATTCTTTCGTTAATGATGGTTACCTTGCTTACCACACCGTTAAGTGCGTTCGCTGCGCAAGCACCACAAGCCGTTGCGGTGGTCGCAGAGCGTGTGGCAACTCATCAAGTGTCTCAGTCTCTTTCACTGATTGGTAAATTAGAAGCTGAACGAGCAGTGGAGATCTCATCTGAAGTTTCGGGAAAGGTCAGCCATATTGCGATTAAAGCCAATCAAGAGGTCAAGAAAGGTCAGCTCTTAATTCAGCTTAATGATGATAAAGCCAAAGCCGCACTTTCAGAGGCTCAAGCCTATTTGAACGATGAACAGCGTAAGTTGAAAGAGTTTGAACGTTTGGTCAAACGGAATGCCATTACCCAAACGGAAATCGATGCGCAAAAAGCGAGTGTTGATATTGCTCAAGCACGTTTAGATGCAGCAAACGCAAATTTAAACGATCTGCGCATTAGCGCGCCATTTAATGGCACCGTTGGTTTTATTGATTTTAGTTTGGGCAAAATGGTCAGTGCAGGGACGGAATTGCTGACTTTAGATGACCTATCGGTGATGCAACTCGATATCCAAGTGCCAGAGCGTTACCTTTCGTTAATCAGTAAAGGTATGACGGTGACGGCGAAGAGTAATGCTTGGGCAAAAAACGAGTTTACCGGCAAAGTTGTGGGTATTGATTCACGCATTAACCGTGAAACCTTGAATTTGCGTGTCCGTATTCATTTCGATAACCAAGATGGCAAGCTAAAACCCGGAATGTTGCTTTCTACTAAGTTGAATTTCTCAGCGATTGAAGCGCCCATTATCCCTGTTCAAGCACTCGAATATTCAGGCACTAAACGCTATGTCTATGTGATTGATAGCAATAATAAAGTAATACGCACGGAAGTTTGGCTTGGCGCGCGGATCGACAATCAAGTGGTGATTGATAAAGGTTTAGCCATTGGCGATAAGATTGTGGTGCAAGGTATCGTGAATATGAGAAACGGCATTGTCGTTACTGAAGTCAATGTGGATGGCTCACCGATACAAAAGGATGACAAATAATGTGGTTATCCGATGTTTCAGTGAAGCGCCCTGTGGCGGCGGTGGTATTAAGCTTACTGTTGTGCGTTTTTGGTCTAGTGTCATTTTCTAAGCTTTCGGTCCGGGAAATGCCCGATATTGAAAGCCCGGTGGTTTCAATCAGTACTCGCTATGCAGGGGCTTCAGCTACCATCATTGAAAACCAAATCACTTCTGTATTGGAAGATCAACTGGCAGGCATTAGCGGGATTGATGAAATTGAATCCACCACGCGCAATGGCATGTCACGGATTACCGTTACATTTGAACTGGGTTACGATCTCAATACTGGTGTGAGCGATATCCGCGACGCCGTTGCGAGAGCGCAGCGCTCATTACCGGATGAAGCAGATGATCCAACCGTATTCAAAAATAATGGCTCTGGTGAAGCTTCTTTGTACATTAATCTCAGTTCTTCAGAGATGGATCGAACCCAACTGACCGATTATATCGAACGAGCTTTGATTGACCGTTTTAGTTTAATCTCTGGCGTCAGTTCTGTGGATGTGTCTGGTGGTCTTTATAAGGTGATGTATGTCAAGCTCAAGCCGAATCTGATGGCTGGGCGTGGTGTCACGACTTCTGATATATCAAGTGCATTGCGCAGTGAAAATATTGAAAGCCCGGGCGGGGAAGTGCGTAACGATTCGACAGTAATGTCGGTGCGTACCGACCGAGCGTACAAAACGGCTCAAGATTTTGACTATCTGGTGGTTAAGCGCGCAAGTGACAATTCGCCGATTTACTTAAAAGATGTCGCGGATGTCTTCATCGGCGCTGAGAACGAAAACTCAACCTTCAAAAGCGACGGTGTGGTTAATGTGAGCATGGGCATTGTTCCACAGTCAGATGCTAACCCCTTGGATGTGGCGCAGCGTGTCCATCAAGAAGTCGATAATATTCAGCAGTTTCTACCCAAAGGAACGCGCTTGGCCATTGACTACGACTCGACCGTCTTTATTGATCGCTCAATTTCGGAAGTGTATAGCACACTGTTTATCACGGGTGGTTTAGTGATTTTGGTACTGTACATTTTTATCGGCCAAGTTCGGGCAACGCTAATCCCAGCCGTTACTGTGCCAGTATCATTGATCTCTTCTTTTATTGCCGCTTACTATTTCGGATTCTCCATTAACCTTATCACCTTGATGGCGCTGATTCTTTCCATCGGTTTGGTTGTTGATGACGCGATTGTGGTGGTGGAAAATATATTTCATCACATAGAACAGGGAGAGAAGCCACTGCTGGCGGCTTATAAAGGGACGCGCGAAGTCGGCTTTGCCGTGATTGCCACCACATTGGTATTAGTGATGGTCTTTTTACCGATCTCTTTTATGGACGGCATGGTCGGCCTGTTGTTCACCGAGTTCTCTGTACTTTTGGCCATGTCGGTTCTCTTTTCATCGCTAATAGCGTTAACTTTAACACCCGTTCTCGGTAGTAAGATTTTAAAGGTCAATGTCAAACCAAACCGTTTTAATCGTTTTGTTGATCGTGTTTTTGGCCGTTTAGAAGCGGGTTACAAATCCTCTTTACGTTTTGCTATCAGTTGGAAATGGGCTGCACCGCTCGTCATCCTTGCATGCGTTGGTGGCAGTTATTTTCTGATGCAGAAAGTGCCTTCTCAGCTTACGCCTTCAGAAGATCGCGGCGTTATTTTTGCCTTTGTGCGCGGAGCGGATGCGACCAGTTATAACCGGATGTCGGCCAATATGGATCTTGTTGAGCAGCGGTTAATGCCCTTGGTTGGCAAAGGTTTTCTCAAGTCGTTTAGTATTCAATCGCCTGCGTTCGGTGGGCAAGCGGGTGATCAGACGGGTTTTGTTATCATGATTTTGGATGACTGGAACGAACGAAGCATCACCGCTCAACAAGCATTAGGGCAGGTAAAAAAAGCGCTAACGGGAATTCCCGATGTACGAGTTATGCCCTTTATGCCCGGCTTTCGTGGTGGCTCTAACGAGCCTGTTCAGTTTGTGTTAGGTGGGTCAGACTATCCTGAACTCAAAAAATGGGCTGAATTGTTAAAAACGGAAGCTGAAAATTCCCCCTTTATGGAAGGTGCTGACACCAATTATTCCGAAAAGACACCTGAACTGGTGGTGACGATTGATAGGCAGCGTGCCGCGGAATTGGGGATCAGTGTCGCGGATATTTCAGATACGTTAGAAGTGATGCTCGGCGGGAAGAGTGAAACCAGCTTTGTTGAGCGTGGCGAAGAGTATGATGTTTATCTCCGTGGGGACGAAAATAGCTTCAATAACGCCTCCGATTTAAGCCAGATTTACATGAGAACCGCATCCGGTGAGCTTGTTACACTGGATGCACTTGCGAAAGTGGAAGAAGTGGCATCATCAATCCGCTTGTCTCATTACAATAAGCAAAAGGCGATCACGGTTACTGCAAATTTATCGGCTGGTTACACGTTGGGCGAAGCGCTTGATTTTCTAGATCAAAAAGCCATTGAAACGCTACCTAGTGATATTTCCATTAGTTACTCAGGTGAGTCAAAAGATTTTAAAGAAAACCAATCGAGCGTAGCCATTGTATTTGCGTTAGCGCTGCTTGTCGCTTATTTGGTACTAGCCGCCCAATTTGAAAGTTTTATCAACCCGTTAGTAGTGATGTTGACGGTGCCGATGGGTGTGTTTGGCGGCTTTCTTGGTCTATCAATTATGGGACAAGGTATCAACATCTATAGCCAGATTGGGATGATTATGCTGATCGGTATGGTGACCAAAAATGGCATTTTGATCGTTGAATTTGCCAACCAGCTGCGTGACCGAGGGGTTGAGTTTGAAAAAGCAATTATTGATGCTTCAGCAAGGCGTTTACGGCCAATCATGATGACCGCCTTTACTACTTTAGCAGGTTCCATCCCATTAATTATCTCGACAGGAGCAGGCTATGAAAGCCGAGTTGCGGTGGGTACGGTGATTTTCTTCGGTATGGGTTTTGCCACTTTAGTCACTCTGTTTGTTATCCCTGCTATGTATCGTTTGGTCTCGGCATCAACACGCTCTCCAGGTCATGTTGAAGCTGAACTTAATCAAGAACTGCTGCATGATGTTAAAACCAGAAGTGTTCACTGATTAACGTATCAAGAGCCTGCGCCCTGCAGGCTCTTCTTTGTTCACCGTTCACACCTATTCCATTCACCGTTATCTATGCTCATTAGATGAAATCACATGCGGCCGGCTTATCACATCAAGTTATTTGTACATACAAGCGAGATATCAAATGGTTAATGCCATTTTCGATAATCCATCAAAATAGCCAGTTCATTTTTCCTATTTAAATCTTAGGTATTAATTATAGATAGACTCAATTTTGAGACACCCATTGCAATGCGCCTTGCGATACTCTATCCACCTCTTTAATACAGAGACAAAATGAAGTGAATGCATCAGTAATGGCCATGGAAAATAAAAAACTCTCTATCCTCATCGTATGCATGGGAAATATATGCCGTTCACCGCTTTCTGAAGCTGTTTTGAGCCAAAAAGCGCAACAGCATGGAATTAATTTATTTGTTGAAAGCGCTGGTACTGTGAATTATCAAGTGGGCCGAAAACCAGATCCCAAAGCAATATCTGTCGCTGAGCAGCGTGGCTATTCAATGTCAAATTTAAGAGCAAGGCAGGTTTGTTCTGAGGATTTCGAAAAATTTGATCTTATTTTTGCCTTAGATAAAGCCAACTTAGCGGATCTGATTGACATTTGTCCTGCTAAACATAAAGAGAAACTTTCACTGTTTCTATCGCATAGTCACATCGGTGTCACGGAAGTCCCTGATCCTTACAAAGGAAATATTCATATGTTTGAACGGGTTTTGGAACTGATAGAGAG
>NZ_CAWNIB010000300.1:0-15315 GCF_963874405.1 Vibrio sp. V08_P9A1T1 | reverse complement strand
CCAGCGTAATTATTTTTTGATATTTTTCGCACCAATCTCGGACAGTAGCTTCTGGGGGACACGCGTAATGACCATTCAGGCTGATTGTGACATTACGTAGGGTAGGTATCAGCAAGTCCTTTTGTTGATAGACGGGATACTCTTGCAGCGGGAGCTGCATGTGAATGGGAAACCCAACATTGAACTCATCATCACTTAACACACTGACGTTAATCAGCTTTGTACTTCCTCTATGCCCTGTGCTTGAAGACAGTTCTATCACCGAACCTTGATTCTCTGATTTAGTAATCTTTCATCGAAGACGATGAACCAATTTCCGTTTTTGCCCTTTGGCTAATACGGAGCTTATTGCTATGTCATATTTCCTTATATTCAAACCAAACCAAGGAAATAGGCGGAAATTTTCACATTCAAGGGGAAGGGAAATGAGCACAGCCTTTGAAGTCGATAACACTATCGCAAACATTTTTTCATCTCAGGTACCTGTTGTTGAAGGTATTTATGATCTCACACCGGACCAAATTCTACTCGATCAAATTGAGCATGAATCTGAAGTTCGTTCATACCCACGCCGTCTACCGATTGCCATCAAGCAAGCTTATGGTGCGTTAGTAGAAGATACGCGCGGACAAATTTTCCTCGACTGCTTAGCGGGTGCGGGAACGTTGGCGCTTGGGTATAACCATCCTGAGATCAATCAAGCACTGAAAGAGCAGTTAGATTCAGGTCTGCCATATCAGACATTGGATATGACAACGCACGCTAAAGACAAATTCATCAAGCAAGTAAAAGCATTTTTGCCTGAAGAGTTTGCAAAAAATTCCGCGATTCAATTTTGTGGACCTTCTGGTGCGGATGCCGTTGAAGCGGCTATCAAGCTGGTGAAGCAGACAACGGGTCGTAACACCATGTTTGCGTTTCGCGGTGCTTACCACGGTATGACCAACGGAACGATGGGCATGATGGGCAACCTGAATACTAAAGCTCGTCGCACAGGGTTAATGTCGGATGTGCATTTTATGCCATTCCCATACAACTTGCGCTGCCCGTTTGGTTTAGGGGGCGATGAAGGTGCCAAAGCGAGCATTCGCTACATCGAACGTCTGCTGAACGATGACGAAGCAGGCATCATGAAACCGGCGGCCATTATTGTTGAACCTGTTCAAGGTGAAGGTGGCGTTATTCCCGCTCCAGCATTCTGGCTGCGTGAGCTACGCCGTATTTGCGATGAACACGGTATTTTATTAGTTTTTGATGAAATTCAATGTGGTGTAGGTAAATCGGGTTACCGCTTTGCATTTGAAGAGTCTGGCATTTGTCCTGATATTCTTTGCTTATCTAAAGCCATTGGTGGTGGTCTACCAATGTCTATTCTTGTGTTCAAGAAAGAGATCGATACTTGGAAACCGGGTGAGCACACAGGCACGTTCCGTGGTAACCAATTGGCCATGGTTTCTGGTGCGAAAGCGTTAGAAATTATTTTACGTGATAACCTCGTTGAACACGCTAATGTCGCGGGTCAGTACCTACGCCAAGGTCTTGAAGCGATTCAACGCCGCGTGAATTGTATTGCGGAAGTTCGTGGCAAAGGTTTGATGCTCGGCCTCGAGATTCGTAAACCAAACGGTGAAATGAACAAATTTGGCGAGCCAATGGCCGATGGTCAATTAACACTCGCTATCCAACGCGCAGCACTTGAGCGTGGGTTGATGGTTGAAAAAGGTGGCCGTGAAGGATCCGTTATTCGTTTCTTACCACCGATTATCATCTCATTCGAGCAGATCGATTTTGCCCTGCGCACTCTTGAAGCGGCGATTTTAGCCGCAGGTGGCGGCGAGAAAGATCCAGATCCAGAAAATCAAGCGTGGAAGAAGCATTTTATCCAAACTGGTGAAATGGGCAGCAATGAATTTGCCGATGTGATGAACCATGCCACTTCTGCGATGAAAGCTGTTTTTGAACAAGCCAAAGCGCCTTATTCAGGTTTGGATCCAAAGCAGCTTGAAGAAGCGATTTACGCAATAGATTTGGATAACAAAAATGCGCCATTGAAGGATGTGATCTCTGAAATGGCAGATCTGGTAGCCAAAAATTCCATTATCGTTCAACACCCAGATTGTATTGCTCACCTGCACACGCCACCCTTGATGCCATCAGTAGTGGCTGAAGCGATGATTGGTGCGTTAAACCAGTCCATGGACTCATGGGATCAATCGTCTTCTGCTACCTATGTTGAGCAGAAAGTGATTGATTGGATGTGTGAAAAATACGAACTCGGCGCTCAGGCGGATGGTATTTTCACCAGTGGTGGCACGCAAAGTAACCAAATGGGTTTAATGTTAGCTCGTGACTGGATTGCCGATAAATTAAGTGGTCACTCTATTCAAAAGCTGGGCTTACCTGAATATGCCGATAAGCTGCGTATTGTGTGCTCGAAAAAATCGCATTTCACCGTGCAAAAATCGGCCTCTTGGATGGGGTTGGGCGAGAAAGCCATTTTGGCGGTTGATGCGAATCCAAACGGCACAATGGATGTCACCAAACTGGAAGCGGTTGTTGCACAAGCGAAAGCCGAAGGTCTTATTCCATTCGCTATTGTTGGAACTGCAGGCACAACGGATCACGGTGCGATTGATGATCTGTCGGCGATTGCGGATGTAGCACAGCAACATGATCTATGGATGCATGTGGATGGAGCATACGGCGGCGCATTGGTTCTAAGTAGCCATAAAGCACGTTTGCAAGGCGTTGAGCGTGCGCACTCGGTCAGCGTCGACTTCCATAAATTGTTCTTCCAAACGATCAGTTGTGGCGCGGTGTTGCTCAAAGATAAAAGTCACTTCAAGTATCTACTGCATCATGCGGATTACCTTAACCGTGAACATGATGAACTGCCAAACTTGGTGGATAAATCTATTTCTACGACCAAGCGTTTTGATGCATTGAAAGTGTTTATGACAATGCAAAACGTAGGCCCTAAGGCTTTGGGTGAAATGTACGATCATTTGCTAGAACAAACACTGCAAGTGGCAGATTTAGTTCAGCATCACGATGCTTTTGAACTCTTGGCTGAGCCTGCGCTCTCCACCGTGTTATTCCGTTCCGTGGATAAACAAGCGGTAGATTTTGACGAGTTGAACAAAGCGTTGCGTTTAGAAGCATTGACACGTGGTGTCGCGGTGTTGGGCGAGACGATTGTGGATGGCAAAACAGCGCTTAAATTCACCATTTTAAACCCATGCTTACAACTGTCAGATTTCAAAGCATTACTTAATAAGATTGAAGTACTAGCCTCTGAGCTAGCCAAGGCATAAAGGAATACAAACAACCATGTCTATTTTACAAATTGGCGCGGGAGGCGTTGGCTGGGTTGTCGCACATAAGGCGGCCCAAAACAACGACATACTCGGTGATATTGTTCTTGCTTCTCGTACTCTTGAAAAGTGCGAGAAGATCATTGAATCGATCAAAGGAAAAAATAACCTTAAAGATCCAACTAAAAAACTTGAGGCACGCACCGTCAAGGCGGATGACGTAGCCTCGTTAGTTGCATTAATTAAAGAAGTCCAGCCTGATCTTGTGATCAACGCTGGCCCTCCTTGGGTAAACGTGCCAATCATGGAAGCATGTTATCAAGCCAAGGTTTCCTATCTAGATACATCGGTTGCTGTTGACCTTTGCTCTGAAGGTCAACAAGTGCCTGAAGCGTATGATCCTCAATGGGCATTTCGTGAAAAATTTAAGCAAGCAGGCATTACCGCTATTCTCGGTGCTGGTTTTGATCCGGGCGTGGTTAGTGTGTTTGCCGCGTATGCGGTGAAACACCTCTTTGACGAAATCGACAGTATTGATGTGATGGACATTAATGCAGGCGATCACGGCAAAAAATTTGCGACTAACTTTGATCCAGAAACCAATATGTTAGAGATTCAAGGTGACTCTTTCTATTGGGAAGAAGGGCAATGGCAGCGTGTTCCTTGCCATTCACGAATGCTAGAATTTGATTTTCCTCAGTGCGGCCAGCACAAGGTGTACTCCATGTCGCACGATGAAGTACGTTCGATGAAAGAGTTTATTCCGGCCAAACGAATTGAATTTTGGATGGGTTTTGGCGATCGTTATCTCAACTATTTCAATTGCATGCGTGATATTGGTTTATTGAGTCCAAACCCATTGACGCTGCAAGATGGTACTGTGGTTCAACCACTTCAAGTGCTTAAAGCGATGCTGCCAGACCCAACCTCTTTGGCTCCTGGTTACAAAGGCCTGACTTGTATTGGTACTTGGGTGCAAGGTTGGAAGGATGGTAAACAGCGCAGTGTCTTTATCTACAATAATGCAGACCATGAAGTGGCATACCATGATGTAGAGCACCAAGCTATCGCTTACACCACGGGCGTTCCTGCCATTACTGCGGCATTGCAGTATTTCCAAGGGCATTGGGCACAAGCGGGCGTGTTTAACCTAGAGCAGCTTGACCCTGATCTGTTTTTAGAAACGATGCCGAAATTAGGTTTGGATTGGCATGTTCAAGAGCTCGATATCGGGCAACCAGAGATTAAAATTCTAAAATAAGAGTTTTCGATAGTTAAGCCGATGCAGATGTGTCGGCTTTCTTCAATTTGAGAGTGATAAATAGATGCAAAAAAGCGAACTCCAAACGCCCTATTTTATGATTGATGAATCACAGTTGATCGCGAACCTAGAAATCGCGAAGCAGCTCAAAGAGATGTCGGGCGTCAAACTCGTCTTAGCTTTAAAATGCTTCTCTACTTGGGGAGTGTTTGACATCATCAAACCTTACTTAGATGGCACCACCAGCAGTGGCCCATTTGAAGTAAAATTAGGTTACGAAACGTTTGGTGGTGAAACTCACGCCTATAGCGTTGGCTACAGTGAAGCTGATGTTAAAGAAGTGGCCGATATTTGCGACAAAATGATTTTTAATTCGCAATCCCAGTTGGCCGCTTACCGTCATTTAGTTGAAGGCAAGGCGTCATTGGGTTTACGTTTAAACCCCGGCGTGAGTTACGCTGGGCAAGATCTTGCCAATCCCGCACGTCAGTTTTCTCGTTTAGGTGTTCAAACAGACCATATTGATAACTCAGTGTTCGATACTATCAATGGCGTGATGTTCCATATGAACTGTGAGAACAAAGATGCTGATGCGTTCATTGCGTTATTAGATTCGATCTCTGAGCGTTTTGGCCAATATCTGGATAAGTTAGATTGGGTCAGCCTAGGCGGTGGTGTGTTCTTCACTTGGCCTGGTTATCCGCTAGAAAAATTAGCATTAGCGCTTAAGGCCTTTTCAGAAAAGCATCAGGTTCAGCTTTATCTTGAACCGGGTGAGGCGATCATCACGAAAACGGCTGATTTAGTGGTGACTGTCGTCGATATCGTTGAAAATGGCATGAAAACAGCGATTGTTGATTCGGCAACTGAAGCGCATCGTTTAGACACACTGATTTACAAAGAGCCAGCGGCTATCTTAGAAGCGAGTGCGAACGGTGAACATGAGTATGTCATTGGCTCGTGTTCTTGCTTAGCGGGTGATCAATTTTGTGTGGCTTCATTTGAACAGCCATTATCGATTGGTCAGCGGTTGCATATCATGGATAGCGCGGGCTATACCATGGTGAAATTGAATTGGTTTAATGGCCTTAAAATGCCTTCCGTGTATTGTCAACGCAGTACAGGAGAGCTTCAGAAACTGAATGAATTTGGCTATGAAGACTTTAAACGTTCATTATCTCAATGGTCGGTAAACTGATGACAATAGGCCTCACCATACAGTGGGTGAGGCCTATTTTTGTAAAATCACACCTTAGAGTTTAAAGCTTTTCATTCTTTCGTCTAATTGGCGTGAAAGAGCGGCCAAGGTTTCACTCTCTTCTGCCAAATAGTTTGCCGATTGTGACATCTCCAATGCTGAATCGTTAATGCCACTGACGTTACGGTTCATTTCTTCGGCCACTGCACTTTGTTCTTCTGCCGCAGTGGCGATTTGAATTGCTTTGTCACTCACATGCTGAATATGACTGACGATCAAGGAAAGATCGCTGCCTGCATTTTCTGCCCGCTCCACACTGTTATAAGCGAGATCTTGGCTTTTTTGCATCGCGTTTGATGTACTAACGGCCAGTTGCTGTAAGCGGTTAATGGTGGTTTGGATTTGGTCAGTGGAATGATGAGTACGGCTAGCTAAATTTCTGACCTCGTCGGCGACCACTGCGAATCCTCTACCTTGTTCTCCAGCACGTGCGGCTTCAATCGCTGCATTTAGCGCAAGTAAATTAGTTTGTTCAGAAATGCCGCTGATCACTGTGGTAACTTCACTGATTTGCATCACGCCTTCTTTGAGTTTGTGCACTTGCTCAGTGGCCACTTCCAGCTCTTTTGAGAGCGCTTTAATGCTGTCCACACTGGAATGTACGTCTTTATCGCCTAAGCCGGCTTCTTTGCTGGCATCCAATGTGTCTCTTGCTGTCTCTTCTGCATGGCCTGCAACATCGGCAACAGTCGCACTCATTTCATTCATCGCGGTTGCGAGCTGGCTTAATTGGTCACGTTGGCTGGTCACCGCTTGGCTAGTTTCTTCCGCAGAAGAAGCGATGCGAATGGCGGCCTCTGCAAGCAGGTTTGCTGAGGTGACCGACTCGATTAATGCTAAACGCACTGCGCTTACACTGTCATTGATACGACATGCCACAATGCCAATCTCATCTTCCCCCATTACGGGGACCTGTGCGGTTAAATCGCCGCTTGCCACTTTTTTCATGACTTCTTTAATTGACTCTAACGGCATAATGATGGCTCGGCTGATGACCACCCCAAGCGTTGCCATCACAAACACAACTGCCAATGTCGCTCCTCCCATCTTGAGGATCTGTTTGTTGATCGCCTCTTCAATGTCATTGATGAGCATGCCTGAGCCGATAATCCAATGCCACGGCGCAAACCCGTGGACTGCCGATAATTTCTCTGCGGGTGTTCCACTGTTAGTCTGCCAAGGATATGTCAACGTGCCTTGTTGACCATTTTTGCCAAGTTCAACCATAGTGAACCAAAACTCGCCTTGTGTATCTTTTCCTGGGCTTCCCATCTGTTTGCCAACCAAATCAGTGCGAATCGGATGGGCAATGGTGTAACGAGACTCATCGATAGCAAAAAGATAGTTGTTGCTGTCAAAACGTGTGTTGTTGATGAGTATCTTCGCCTGTGATTTAGCTTCGTCTTCGGGGAGTGTTTTCTGAAGGTGTGAGATTTGTGAGAGGAGAGTATCGATAACTGCGTTCAACCTCGCTTCACGCTCTACGACTAAGTTACTTCTCAGCGCGCTAGTTGCAATGAACAGTAAGCTCAATAAGCCAACAATTGCAACCGCGATAATAGCGGTCAGCTTGTAGCTGACCTTAATATTTTCAAGCTTCAACATGACGTTACCACCATTAAAACAACCCAACCTTATTGCTGGGCATATTGGTTTACCTGTTGTACTTGAGGTTACCGTGATGTTGGTTACGTTTGATTGCCAGAGTCACAAGGTTTGTTAATACTCATTAGTAATCATCCGTTTATCCATCTGACGGCGTCTTCAAGTTATTCGGCATCTAGGATTTGCAGGCTTAGATTAATTATGGTTACCCGCTCTCTAATATTGGAATATGGTCGTCATTTCGCGAATGCAATTAGTTGATTTTGTTAACTGAATCACAACTTTAATCTTACTTAATAGATAGTGAGATCGATAAAAAAGGAAGCATCAGCTTCCTTTTTTCGGGGTCGTAAACGAGATTACACTTCTAATATCACGCGCGTATCTTCACTGAGCGCTTCAAGCTCATCGGCTACGTCTTCAATTTGTATCGCAGCTGGGAGCTTGATGGCTAGGTTGGCGGTAAATAAACTTGAGCTGACACCACCGCCACCCGCAATAAAAACGCGTTGGCAATCCATATCTAAAATATTGATACCTTGATTATCAAGAAGGTGGGTGATTTCGTTGACGATGCCTGCACGGTCGTTTGCATCAATCCGCAGTTGGTAAATCGTTTCTTTTTCGTGTTGATGTACGTCAGAATCAACAATCTGCACCAGAAGATCGGGTTGTTCTCTAAATGCTTGTTGAACGATAACGGCATTTGAGGTCGGTAACTCTATTTTAATGACGGCAGCTACTTGGTTTTCAATAAAGTTCACTTTACTTATTAACCATTTTCCACCATTTTCATGAGTGATAGCGGCAAGATGTTTAATTGTGGCTGGTGTTGCACTGCCGACGAAATTGACGATAAAAGTACTGTTCATAATAGGCCTCCCATAGCAAGCTAACGAAAGATAAATCGTTGATCTTGAATTCCTTTCACTTCAGTGTAGAGGCCTATCTTAGATAAGACTTGATGAGAGTCAATTTTTTACATTTACGCAGTCTCTTGCTTGTCAGTATTCATACTTGGGCCACAAAAATAGCCTTGGCTTTAGGCATTGGCCTTGTGTTTAGCCCTGTTTTTTAGAAACTGACTTTGAGATTAAGGCCATAAAATTGCGAATCATAGCTAGCGCCTGAGTCCAAAGCAAACTTTGCGGCATCTTGGTTACCAAACCAAGGTGTGCCATTAAATTCTACTTCGGCATCGCCTCCCCAAGCATTTGATACCCAGCCATGGATATGTCCAACAGGGTTGAGGAAGAAAAGTGTGACATCACCCAGAGTCGATGAACCCAACACTTCACCACCTGTGGTAACAATATCTTGTTCCGCTTCAAACATCAGCTCACCGACAACCGCACCGAAAAAGGGCGTAATAAACAAGTCTTGCCATGACGGTATCTCGGCAAACGATTCTACGCCATATTCCCAAAAGAAAGTCGACATAACACCAGAGTAAAGAAAAGATTCAAACTCATTAAATCCAGCATGTCTTGCGGCTGTGTAGTAAACGCCACCAAAGTAGGGGTGCATAATGTAGTTGAGATAATGTTCATCTCTATCCCAAGTGGGGCCGGATGATACGTTATCTTTCCATTTGCTGCCTATGCCGCTTATGCTGCGATCCTCTTCATCCCATTTGGTAATGGATGCAGGCAAAAATGTCATTAAACCAACGGTTGCTACGCTTAATCCTAAGATGGTGTAGGTTTGGCCTTTGAGATAGTCCCAGTCTTTTGTATCTTGCACGGTAAGATATTTAGGCAGCGCGGGCTCTTCAAGGTTTAGCGGTTGCGACTCTGCTAAGCTTGCTAAAAATGGAGAGTTCGATTGGTAAATATTCGGATCGTCATTAAAACAAGAAATTTGATTGCAGTCGACCGTATAGGAAAACTCAATGTGTTGGTTGAAATCGTATGCAGTGGCACTAGCACAAGCCGAAAACGATAACATCAATGGTATGATGCTTTTCTTTGACACGGAGGGCTCCAAAGTTTTGTTTTTAATGATCAGAATCACAATTATCTATTAAAGCGGCGGTGATGAAAACAGCAAATTATGTAAATAAGGAAACTTATGAGAAAAATAGCATTCAAAGCGTTATATATTGCACTTTATTCTCTGCCGTATTGATTGATAGCACACCTGTAAGCGTACACAAAAGGACACCATGATATGTTGAAAATAGCAATGTTAAGCACGGGTGAGGAAGTGCTCCATGGCGATATTGTCGATACCAATGCTGCTTGGTTATCCAGTGAGTTCTTCCAGCACGGTTTTTCGTTAGTAAAACGATCAACGGTAGGCGATAGCCAGCAAGCCTTGGTTGAAGAGTTACTGATGCTCAGTTTCAATAATGATGTATTGATCGTGAATGGCGGGCTCGGCCCAACGTCTGATGATTTAAGTGCGGCGGCGGCGGCTCAAGCGGCGGACCAAAAGTTGGTGTTGTCTGTGCTGTGGAAGCAAAAACTGGACGAATTTTTTGCGCAGCGTGGTGTTGTGATGCCAGAAAGTAACCTCAAACAAGCGATGTTACCGGAGTTCTCTGACATCATTGATAACCCAATAGGGACGGCTTGCGGCTTTAAAGTTCAGATTAATGATTGTGTTTGTTATTTCACCCCCGGAGTACCCAAAGAGTTTAAGCTGATGGTCTCTGAACAGATTTTACCTGACTTGCTAGCGACATACCCACAACAAACGGGATTAGAGTGCAGCCGTTTATTCACTCTGGGTTCATCGGAATCGGCCATTTCAGATAAGTTGGATAAATTAGTCTTACCGGAAGGGTATATGCTGGGGTATCGTTCTTATCTGCCTTTTATTGAGGTGAAATTGTTTGGTCCGAAAAGTGATTTAGAACGCCGAGTAAAACTACTACAGATCATCTACCAGCATTTGGAACAACATGTTGTGAGTGTCGATGAACCTATGCTCACGCATATCGGTCATTTAATGCAAGACAAAGGATTATCGATCTCTATTGCAGAACAAGCGACCAAAGGTTGGCTCGCCAGTTGGTTGTTAAGTAACGAGCAGGTGGAAGCGTTGAGCGGTCACTGCTGGATTTTGAGCCGCAACGTTGAATCGGGCTTAGGCGATCAAGATCCACTCGCGGCGTCATTAGCGCTTGCTGGCGCAACGAAGGAAAAGTGTTCTACTTCGTTATCGCTCGTGACTGGTGTATTAAATGATGATCAATTTAGCCTAGCTTTATCGGCTCCGCAGGGAGAGTGGGGACAGATCCTCAAATTCAAGCGTCGTTACAGCGCCGATGAGCAGAGGGAGTTAATGGGGACCATCGCGGCTGATATGTTACGCCGCTATTTATCGAATAAGCCTATTTTTGCTCAGTATGGGGCACTAATCTCCGTCAAAGAGATGTTTTTACCTGCGAGCGCCATTGGCTAATTAACTCAATGTGTTAGCGTATTTTTAAACCTAAGTTGTTGATAATTAAGTGTTTTGTATTTAAATTGTATCGGGTGGTAACTGCATGATTTT
Organism: Vibrio sp. V08_P9A1T1; assembly: GCF_963874405.1. NCBI lineage: Bacteria > Pseudomonadati > Pseudomonadota > Gammaproteobacteria > Vibrionales > Vibrionaceae > Vibrio > Vibrio sp. V08_P9A1T1. The sequence goes on along the minus strand of NZ_CAWNIB010000300.1, from coordinate 4,376 downwards.
TTAGCTTATTCCGTAGGTTCGGTGAGGTGCTTAGCTTATGATTATTTCGTCTAAAGACTAAGCTCATGATTTCACGCATCAGATAAAATTGTTTCAAAATTGGGTCTTTTTTACACATCTTTTCTCTGTACACTGTCAGTCCGCTCGATGAAATTCAGCAGGAGGCTGACATGTTTAACCAATCGAAAATTTTAGTTTGGTATAAAGTTGCAAGTCAAAAAGTGATCTTAGGTGAGGCATTGAGTAATGAAATGAGTGATGTTGTTTCTTTGTGGCTCAACGCTCCATCAGACTTAGATACGCCTAGCTATCAAGGATATAGACTTTCATTGTTTGATGGGGATGGCAGAGAAATCGCTAACAAATCCGTATCAATGGGTACAGCTGATGGCATTCTTCTAGGAATGTATAAAGCCAGAGCATAGCTCTGGCTTTACCTTTTTAACGCGCCAATGTGTGATGCGTTAACAGTGCACTATTGGCAGATCGAGATTAGGCTCGCCTTGCTTTGGGTCGATAATTAACACCAGCAAGTTCCACGTGGCTTTTGGCTTTACAAATACAGGGCAATATTTCGTTGCGCTCTGTGTAAGCCATCGCAAAACCAACATATTCCACTTCACCTTTAACGAGCGTGCAGCGACAGGCACCGCAGTGACCATCGCGACAGTTGTACTCTGGCTCTAGCCCCGCACTCTCCATACTTTCCAATAAAGTATTGGAAGAGTTTGATTCTATGGTTGTAACTTTGTTGATTTTAATGGTCGCCATTACAGCTCAAAGTCCTCGAAGTCATTGGCACGAACTTCATTGTCAATTTGGCCTACAAGGTAGGAGCTGATTTCTGCTTCTTGAGGTGCAACTTGTACGTTGTCTGAAGACAACCACGCATTAATCCAAGGAATTGGGTTTGATGTTGCGCCGGGGTAGGCGATATCTAAACCAACCGCTTGCATACGAACGTTGGTGATGTATTCAACGTATTGGCACAGAATGTCTTTGTTTAAACCAATCATCGAACCATCTTTAAACAGATATTCAGCCCACTCTTTTTCTTGTTCAGCAGCCGCTTTAAACAAATCAAAACACTCTTGCTTGCACTCTTCAGCGATTTGTAAGAAAGCGAAATCGTCTTGTCCATTACGCAGCAAGTTGATCATATGCTGTGTACCAGTCAGGTGCAAAGCTTCATCACGTGCAATCAACTTGATGATTTTGGCGTTACCTTCCATCAATTCGCGCTCTGCAAAGGCAAATGAGCAGGCGAAGCTGACATAGAAACGAATCGCTTCCAACGCATTGACTGACATCAAGCAAAGATAAAGTTTACGTTTCAGGTCACCTAAGCTAATTTTGACGCTCTCACCATTAATCTGATGTGTTCCTTCACCAAAACGGTGATAGTCATTAGACAGTTGGATCAGATCATCGTAATAGTGCGCAATGTCTTTTGCGCGTTTCAATATGTGTTCATTTTCGACGATGTCATCAAACACAATACCCGGATCATTCACAATATTACGAATAATATGAGTGTATGAACGTGAGTGGATCGTTTCTGAAAATGACCAGGTTTCAATCCATGTTTCCACTTCAGGAAGCGAAACCAGCGGTAGCAGTGCCACGTTAGGGCTGCGACCTTGGATTGAATCTAGTAGCGTTTGATATTTTAAGTTCGAGATGAAAATGTGCTTTTCATGATCTGGAAGCTTGTTGTAATCAATGCGATCACTCGATACGTCGACTTCTTCTGGACGCCAGAAGAACGAGAGCTGTTTTTCTATCAGTTTTTCAAAAATTTCAAACTTTTGTTGGTCGTAACGAGCCACGTTAACCGATTGGCCAAGAAACATCGGTTCTTTGAGTTGATCATTCTTTTTTTGAGAAAAAGTACTGTAAGCCATAAATGCCTCAATCCCTTTTAAGCTCCCCTGCGTGGGGAGCATTATTGAATACGTTGAGTGAAATAGAGTTAGATCTTACAACCGCCGCCCGCACAATCATCATCTTGTGCCTGTACTGCGTCTTTTTGATCATCCTTCGCGCCATCACGAGTGTTGTGATAGTACAAGGTTTTCACACCAAATTTATATGCCGTCAGCAGATCTTGCAGCAACTGTTTCATTGGCACTTTGCCACTTTCATACGCGCTGGGGTCGTAGTTGGTATTAGCGGAAATCGCTTGGTCAACAAATTTCTGCATGATGCCGACTAGGTGCAGATAACCGTTGTTAGAACCAATATTCCACAATAACTCATAGTTCTCTTTCAAATTAATGAAATCCGGCACGACTTGTTTCAAGATGCCATCTTTTGAGGCTTTTACTGAAACATAACCGCGAGGAGGCTCAATACCGTTGGTGGCATTGGAAATTTGCGAAGAGGTTTCTGAAGGCATTAACGCTGTTAACGTTGAGTTACGTAAGCCAAATTCCATGATCTCTGCGCGCAGCGCATCCCAATCATAATGCAAAGGTTCTGCGCAAATTTGGTCGACATCTTTTTTATAGGTGTCGATAGGCAGCAAGCCTTTGGCATAATTTGTTTCATGGAATAGAGGGCATCGGCCTTGTTCTTTGGCTAACGCGACTGAAGCCTTCAACAGGTAATATTGCATCGCTTCAAAAGTGCGGTGTGTCAAACCATTTGCACTACCGTCCGAATATTTCACGCCATTTTTCGCCAGATAGTAAGCGTAGTTAATCACGCCTACACCCAATGTACGGCGATTCATGGTTGACTTATAAGCGGCAGGCAGTGGGTAATCTTGATAATCCAACAGTGCATCTAGCGCACGAACCACAAGATCAGACAACTCTTCGAAATCATCCAGAGATTGAATTGAACCTAAGTTGAATGCCGAAAGCGTACATAGCGCAATCTCACCTTCATTATCTTCAACATTAGACAGCGGTTTCGTCGGTAGTGCGATCTCCAAACAGAGATTGGATTGGCGAACAGGCGCTACAGACGCATCAAACGGGCTGTGCGTATTGCAGTGGTCAACGTTCTGGATGTAGATACGGCCAGTGGAGGCACGTTCTTGCATCAATAGGGAGAACAGTTCTACCGCTTTCACCGTCTCTTTTTTAATCGAAGTGTCATTCTCATATTGAACATACAAACGTTCGAATTCGTCTTGGTTTTCGAAGAATGCGTCATACAATCCAGGCACATCAGAAGGGGAGAATAGGGTGATATTACCGCCTTGAACTAAGCGAGAATACATCAACTTATTGAGCTGAACACCATAGTCCATATGACGAACACGGTTCTCTTCAACGCCGCGGTTATTTTTCAATACCAGTAGCGACTGCACTTCACCGTGCCACAAAGGGTAGAAGACAGTGGCTGCGCCACCACGTACACCACCTTGAGAACAGCATTTCACTGCGGTTTGGAAATATTTATAAAAAGGAATACAACCCGTGTGGAATGCTTCACCACCGCGAATTTCCGAGCCTAATGCACGAATGCGGCCCGCGTTAATACCAATCCCCGCACGCTGTGATACATAACGTACGATAGAGCTTGCTGTGGCATTGATTGAATCTAAGCTGTCACCACATTCAATCAACACACATGAGCTAAATTGACGGGTAGGCGTGCGCACGCCCGACATGATTGGCGTTGGCAGCGAGATTTTGAACATTGATGTTGCGTCGTAAAAACGCTTAATGTAATCGAGACGGTTTTCTTTTGGATATTTCGCGAATAAGCAAGCGGCAACCAAAATGTAGAGGAACTGGGCACTCTCATAAATTTGTTTCGTCACACGGTTTTGCACGAAGTACTTACCTTCAAGCTGTTTTACCGCGGCGTAAGAAAAATTAAGGTCACGTGCGTGATCGATATAAGTGTCGAGTTCTTCAAATTCTGCGCGAGTATAATCTTCGATAAGGTGCTTATCGTATTTGCCCATTTCAACCAAACGAGAGACATGGTTGTACAAAGTGGGTGGCTCGTATTGTCCGTAGGCTTTTTTACGCAAATGGAACACCGAAAGACGAGCCGCTAGATATTGGTAATCTGGCGTCTCTTCTGAAATCAAATCGGCAGCGGATTTGATGATAGTCTCATGGATGTCAGAGGTCGTAATACCATCGTAAAACTGAATGTGAGCTTTCAGTTCTACTTGTGATACAGAGACATTGTGCAGGTCTTCCGCAGCCCACGCGATTACACGGTGGATTTTCTCAAGATCAATTGTTTCTTTGCGTCCATCACGCTTGGTGACAGTAAGTTTTTGGTTCATTCTGCTTCATTTCCCTAACAAAACTGATTAAGGCCGTATTTTTGTAGAATTGTTGTAAATTTCATCGCGGCTTTGTGATCTGAATTTATCTATATATTGTAGTGCAAACACAACATATAGG
>NZ_CAWNIB010000299.1:0-15373 GCF_963874405.1 Vibrio sp. V08_P9A1T1 | reverse complement strand
GTTACTTAGTGACTATAAAATACCAATGGTTGGATAACTTATGATGAAAGGAGCATTTCTTAATTATTAATAATACATTCATTAACCCATATGACGATGATTCAGGGATAATAATAAAAAAAGCCAGCAAATGCTGGCTTATGCACTAAATCCAAGGCTAGTCGCAATATCACAGCGACGATCTAATACCCATTGACTATCAAATGGCCCCCAATCAGAGAGTTGATAGTAACCATCATTGTGACGCCTTCCATCTTGAACAAACATCAGTTCAATCCCTATTCCTGGCAGTGCTTTCAGGACATCCTGAATCGTACGGCGAGGCCACCCCGTTTTTTCGATGAGTTTGGGCACGTTTGGTCTTTCAAGGCTTTCTACTAACAAAGCTAAATACAGTCGCCTTGCAAAAACAGGACTCAGTTCCATTGACACCTCCTATTACTGTGCCGCTTCATTATTTCTGTTTTCACATTTAGAGTGTTGCGTTCGATCAATAACTTTCCAATCGTAAGCAACTGAAACACATTTTTTTTAAACAACGAAATAAAAGCATCTCTATTTTGTAAGCCACAGCGCTTCCTGATAGGATTTGACCATTAAAAAAATAATACGCCTCAACAAGGATTTTTATGACGATCACCATGTATGGCATCCCCAACTGCGACACCATTAAAAAAGCACGGAAATGGTTGGAAGCTGCGGGAGTGGATTACCAATTCCATGACTACCGCAAACAAGGTATTGATGCCGAGCTCGTGGCTCAGTTTTGCCAAGCGCTTGGTTGGGAAAATGTACTCAATAAACGCGGTACAACTTTTCGTCAGCTCACGCCGTCACAAAAAGAGTCGTTAGATGCTCACAGTGTTGTGACTTTGTTGGTTGAACAACCAGCTATGATCAAACGACCTATCTTATTGGTCGATACCCATTACCATCTCGGTTTCAATGCTCAGCAATACGCTGCTATTTTCTCTTAATACAAGGATTTCAAGGATGACAGACAGCCCTGTACTGGCGCTCGCAAAAGATCTCATTAGTCGCCAATCAGTAACTCCTGAGGATGCAGGTTGCCAAGACCTGATGATTAAACGCTTACAAGCGCTAGGGTTTGAAGTGGAAACAATGGTCTTTGAAGATACCACTAATTTTTGGGCTCGCCGCGGCACTCAATCGCCTCTTTTTGCCTTTGCTGGCCATACGGATGTCGTTCCCGCGGGCCCTTTAGCGCAGTGGCATACAGCGCCGTTTGAACCGACTGTAATTGATGGTTATTTACATGGGCGCGGGGCGGCAGATATGAAAGGCTCGCTTGCTTGCATGGTTGTCGCTGTCGAGCGCTTTATTGAACAGCACCCTAACCATCAAGGTTCGATTGCCTTTTTGATCACTTCAGATGAAGAAGGGCCATTCATCAATGGCACCACTCGCGTAGTCGATACGTTAATGGCGCGTAATGAGCCAATTGATATGTGTATCGTCGGTGAGCCATCGAGTACATTAAATGTGGGCGATGTGATAAAAAATGGCCGTCGTGGCTCAATTACAGGCGATCTACAGATAAAAGGGATTCAAGGACACGTTGCTTATCCTCACCTTGCTAATAACCCGATTCACCAAGCCTTGCCTGCGTTAGCCGAACTTGCGGCAATAAAATGGGATGAAGGGAACGCTTATTTCCCACCGACCAGCTTCCAAATTCCAAACTTGCAAGCTGGCACGGGAGCATCAAACGTCATCCCCGGTGAGTTTGACGTGCAGTTTAACTTCCGTTTCAGTACCGAGTTAACCGATGAAGAGATCAAGCGCCGCGTGCATTCTATCTTAGATGCCCATGGATTGGATTATGAATTACGCTGGACATTAAGCGGCCAACCTTTCTTGACCGATACGGGCTCATTACTGACTGCCGTCGTTAAAGCCGTCGATGAGGTGAACCACAAATCCCCAGAGCTATTGACGACAGGGGGCACATCTGATGGACGCTTTGTTGCCCAGATGGGCGCACAAGTAGTCGAACTTGGTCCTGTTAACGCGACAATTCATAAAGTTAACGAGTGCGTTAAGATTGCCGATTTAGAGAAACTAACGGATATGTACCAAAAAACCCTAGAGAATTTATTGGTGTAACCCATGACTCCAGAGCAGTTGACCGGACAAACCGACTCCCATTTAACATCAGTGCTGATTGGGCAGAAATCTTTCTTGGTTCACCCCGGGGTGATCCAAGATTTGCTCGCTCTAAAGCAAGCAGCTGACGACGCTGGGTTTGATTTCCATATCGCCAGTGGGTTTCGTGATTTTGAACGCCAATTGAACATCTGGAATCGGAAAATGTCAGGGCAAGCCGAATTACTTGATAATAACAGTCAACCGGTAAACCCTACTCAGTTAAGCGAAGAACAAAAGATATTCACGATTTTGCGCTGGTCAGCGCTGCCCGGTAGCAGCCGCCACCACTGGGGGTGTGACTTTGATGTTTTTGATCGCAAAGCATTACCGACAGGTGTCACGCTCAAGCTTGAACCTTGGGAATATCTCTCAGGCCACCAAGCTCCTTTTTATCAATGGATGAAAGAGCATTTACCTAAGTTTGGTTTTTTCTTCCCCTACCAAGGAAAGAAAGGCGGTGTTGCGTTTGAACCTTGGCATATTAGCCACAAAACAGCGGCTAAAGACTGTCTTGACCTGTTGACGCCAAGCGTATTGGCGACACAGCTTGAAAACATGCCGCTCCTAGGTATGTCGACGGTACAAGAGAACTTAGATCGGATCTACACTCAGTACATTGTTAACATCAGCCAACCGGAGTCCTAATATGGAATTCATTACCAACCCTTGGGTTATCACTATTGTAATCTTAGCGGTGTTTATCGGTAATATTGCCGCGCTGAAATACACGGCTAACATGAAATTTGGCTTGAAAGGAAAGAAGAGTGATCTGGATAAACTCAACGAACTTGATAAGCACGAAGACTCAGATTCAGAGCAAAAATAAAGGGACTTTCGTCCCTTTATTTTTCATGGATTCGTCATCACAATTACTGACGCTCGGCAATCGCCGACAGTACAGGCACCATATCTTTCAGTAGTTCTTCTTCCACCGGCTTGCCGGCTGAATTGGTCACGTTGATCGAGGTACGGTTGCCTAGATCACCTAATAAGAAGGTGTAAGTTCCACTTTTCAGCGAGATAGGTTTCACGCCAATGTCTTGCCAAAAGGCGTCATCTGGCGCGGAGTATTTCGCTTTTATTGTACCTTGAGATTGGTTGCGCTCTTCGAGCGTAAAACCGAACTGCGGCATAAGATTAGGCAAACGTTGCCACAGAACATCGTAAGAGGTACGAGCAATAATTACAGGGAAACCACTACGGTCACTGCCCATCGTAATGGGGATCTGTTTAACCAACTGTTGAGCTTTACGTGCTGCTTCTTGACGTAGATCGGTATCGTAACGAGCCGTGACCAAATTGGTCATGAACGCATTATAACGCTCTTTATTGGTGGCACTCACTGGCATCTCTTTGCCACCTTCACGCCAACCAGTCAATGAAATCTTAAAGCCAAAACGATTATTCGCCATTACCCGTGAGATTTGGTAGCGGCTACCAATCTCAACTTCTTCATCTTCGGAAACCCAAGTCACCCAATCAGTATCAATCTGGTTTTCACTTTGTGCAGCGATACCAATATTTCGCTCTTTAAGCATGGCTAACGCAGTTTGCCACACCTTGTCGGCTTCATCTTGCTTGATCATCCATAATGTCACTTCGCCATTTTGGCGCTCGGCACGCGCGCCAGGGATCAATTCTAATACTTGTTGAGGAGGACGAATATCCACAGTACGGCCAATGCCACCTTGGAAGTCACCTTCAGGGATCTGGTAATTAGGGTAAAACTGCGGAGTGGCTCCTTCAGGAAGTTGCCACTCTTTTAGAGCCGGGGTTTCTAAATAAGCAAAATCATCTTTTGCTTGGCGACGCTGAGAAGCGTTACCAGCACATGCGCTTAAAACAAAAACAGCTAGTGAACTGATAACTAGCTGATGAGTAAATTTCATTCAAACTCCTAGACTGCCGAGGAAAAAGCCTCGGCACAATATTGAATCGATTTAGAAGATACAAGCTTCGGTCATGGCTTGGGCAACCGTTGAACGTACAGGTTCAGACAGTTCAGTCAAAGGTAGACGTAGATCACCATTTGTAATCAATCCCATTTTGTGAGCAGCCCATTTCACTGGGATCGGGCTCGACTCAACAAATAGACCTTTATGCAAAGGCATCAAACGTTGATTAATAAGCTCAGCCTCGTCGAATCGGCCTTCTAATGCTAAGTGCATCATCTGCGCCATATCTTTAGCGGCAATATTATTCGTCACCGAAATAACACCTTGTCCACCTAATTTAACGAACTCCAAACCCGTCGCGTCATCGCCACTTAATAAAATAAAGTCTTTTCCACAAAGCTCACGATGAAGAGCCACTCGGCTCAAATCACCCGTTGCATCTTTCAAAGCGACAATCGTTTTAATTTCAGCAAGGCGAGCGACGGTTTCAGGACGCAAATCCACCGCTGTACGGCCTGGTACATTATAGAGAATCTGAGGGATATCAGTCTCTTGAGAAATTGCTTTGTAGTGTTGAAATAAACCTTCTTGGGTTGGTTTATTGTAATAAGGAGTCACACTTAAACAGCCAGCAATACCTGTGTTATTTAATAAACGACTAAACGTTACCGCTTCATGAGTAGCATTCGCACCCGTTCCCGCAATCACAGGAATACGTCCTTCGGCAAACTCGACGGTTTTTGCGACAACTTTGACATGCTCTTCAACGGTAAGCGTGGCAGATTCACCCGTTGTTCCGACGGCAACAATGGCGTCAGTTCCGGCTGTCACGTGAAAGTCCACCAGCTTCTTCAAACTAACAAAATCAACCTCACCATCATGATTAAACGGTGTAATGAGCGCTACGATACTTCCTGAAAACATGTCCATCTCCCTAATTTGTTACTTTCTGCATGGTACTGTAAGGCGATTGAAAAACACAAGGGATTAAATTCGCTTAATCAGCCCATTTGGATGAATATTTATCAGATGTTAGAGGTTTAACAAACAACATCAATTAAGGGCAAACTTTATAGCGGATCTGAATATGTCGATGTCAACAACACGTTATTTTCAAGACGGAGTTCTTAAAAAGCTATTCCACCACCGTTCCTCTATAATTTAACTGTGATAACATGCCCAAAACGATAAAAGTGAAGCGATATTATGACTCAGCATCTAGTGATCACTGCTGTAGGGACAGACCGCCCGGGTATCTGTAATGAAGTGGTACGTTTAGTTACGCAATCAGGCTGCAATATCATCGATAGCCGAATTGCTTTGTTTGGCAAAGAGTTCACGCTCATCATGCTGGTCTCTGGCAATACAAACCACATCACCCGAGTAGAGACAACCTTACCTCTATTAGGCCAACAACATGATCTCATCACTATCATGAAACGTACATCACCTCATGATTATCAAGATAATGCCTATACGGTTGAAGTGTTTGTTGAGTCTGAAGACAAAATTGGCCTAACAGAGAAATTCACTCAATTTTTTGCCAATCGTAATATTGGTATGGCTTCACTGAGTGCGCAGACGATTCATAAATCGAAGTTACATCTTGATCACGACCAATTTCATATTGCCATTACCGCCAGTGTCGATTCAGGGTGTAACTTAATGCAACTACAAGAAGAATTTGACAGTTTATGCAAGACACTGGATGTACAAGGTTCGCTCAACTTTATAAAAAACAGTCAATAAAAAGGAAGAATAATGAAAACGCTTACTGCAGGCACGCCAGCACCTGCTTTTTCACTTTTAGATCAAGATGGAAATACCGTTTCCCTTGCTGATTTCTCAGGGAAAAAGGTGTTGTTCTACTTTTATCCTAAAGCCATGACACCAGGTTGTACCGTTCAGGCTCAAGGCCTTCGAGATGTAAAAGCAGAACTCGATGCTCACAACGTAGTGGTACTCGGAGTCAGCACCGATCCCGTGAAGCGTTTAGGAAAGTTCATTGAACGTGATCACTTAAACTTTACTTTATTATCCGATGAAGACCACGTGGTTGCTGAGCAGTTCGGCGTATGGGGTGAGAAGAAGTTCACCCTTAGAAAATTTCCATGACAATAAACCTTGATAATTTTTTATGACAAATCTATCTTTGATATGAGGGTAACATATTGAGGGTTGTTTTGTGATAGAAACGCATGAAGACAAATATTCTGATATTTATGATGACTACCAACTGCTTTCCATCGAGGTAGATACATTAGCAAAGCTACAAATTTCAGCGAGTATCGATACTGAATCTGGAGAAGTGACGCACTCCCCCTACCTTTCCCCTTCCAATCTGGAATCCCGCTTGAAGAAAACCGATATCATCATTGCACCTGATGGGACGGTTGTTTACCCACAGTCCCTATACCTAGTGTCTAAATTGCGTGGTGAAGGAAAAGTCAAAGACACAGGGTCGATTGCAAAAGGCTTGTTAGCTTTTACTCGTTATTTAGATTCCACTCACTACTCTCAAATTGATGAAGATGGTAATGAAATACCACCTGAATATCTAACTTATAAAACCCTATCGAGGTATGAGGAAGAAGGTGCGCCTTGGCGATTTGCGGAGTTTCTACTTGCGAACTGCAATAATATTGAAGGTGCTAATGGCGATGAAGCTTTTAGTTTATCTACCGCTAGAAGTTATATGAGTGCCGTTATTGGATTCTATAAGTGGATGCAAAAGTACGGCTACATCAAAAATGACGTTCAGAATGTTGTTACCCACTACACAACAGGAACGGTGCATCAAGAGTTAAATCAGCACGATATGTTGGCTCACACAAAGTCAGGTTCTAAACGTAATTATGAAACGTCCAATCTCATGAGGATGTTTCCAAAAAAAGAAAACACTCCCGCCCATAAAAAACTAAAACCCATGCACCCTGAGCACAAGGTTTTATTTAATGAGCATGTCAATTCACTCCCAAAGGCGACAAGATTAATCTTTCGGCTATGTGTCGAGGCTGGGCTAAGAATTGACGAAGCTATTCACTTCCCCGCTCACGATATAGGAAAGGCTGACTACAGTGATTTAGATGCAGTACCAGTCAAAATCACTCACACAAAAGGTAGTAAGCCTCGAACCGTAGACATTCCCATTGAGCTTTACGAAGAGCTAGAGATGTACAAAGAAAGTAACTCACGACTTACGAACCTAAACAAACGCAATGAGCTTGTTCAGTCAGGTGAGGTATTAGATACCGTAGAGTACCTCTTTATTTCAAATAAAGGAACTCCCTACTCAGGCAGCACTTTAGAAACGCACTTTTCAAACTTTCGAAAACAGATACGTGAAGTAGATTCTTCTTGGTATTACAGGATTCATGATTTGCGTTCTACCTTTGCAACTCATTGGCTTTGGCAGGAGTCGCAAAAGCGTGCCGTTGGCTATGACTTCCTTATGGATGAACTAGCGGAACTAATGGGGCATGCAAGCACGTCAACCACTGAGAAATACATTAAGTTCATGAATAAACTGGACGACCAAATCAATATGGCTAAAGCGAAAAACCTCAAAATAAACGGAGGCTGGGCGTAATGGCGAAAAGTAAAATTACCAGACAAACCAATTCAGTTAAGCATGTACGCAATAGCCAAAATGTCGTGCCTTTGAATCTGACAATTCCTTATAAAAATTCGAGGTCAAATAAACCAAAGCAGTTCGATGTTTCTCACTTATTGCACTTAGGGTGTAACAAAGAAAATGAGAAAATAGACAGTCGAGCAGTATTTATTAGGCGGTTTTGCGAGAAAGCCAACCAATATGCCAGTAATGGTAAATCAGCAAGTACAGTCACATCTAACTACTTATTCTTGCGTTCCTATCTTGCTTTTTGTGATACGGTAAATGTTGACCCATTCACCGAAAGTGGTTATCTAAAGTTTGCTGGTAACGATGGCGAATTAAGGCATCGTATCAAGATGTTTCGCCCTTCAAGGCACCTATGGGAATACAATCATGGTGATGAGCTAGGTATTAAAGAATCGACAGCTCCCTCTATACTTACATCCCTTCGTTATGCGCTCCATTGGTGTGACTTGCCTGTTTCCGATTGGGCTTTGCATCATCGGGGGTTTGCAGGAGAAAAAACACCCTATAAAGGATATTCAGAGGAAGAAGAAGAGCTTCTTGTGACACGTTTGAGTCATTTATTCTTCACTCTCGCACCACAGCTTATTGCAGCCAAAGAAAACAACACACCTTTGCCAGAAACGCTTCCGCTTATTATTGACCTTGGTGAACATGAAGAAGTGATTCAAATTCCAACATCATTGGATGTGACCTGGGGCGGAACAAGTAAAGATGGCACAAGCGTTAATACTGGTGCCGCTTTTAACCTCACGATGGGCGCTGCATATCATTTGATGTGCTATTTCACCTCACTGAACGACAGCAACGTTCGAAATATTGCCCATCCAATTAAGGTTCATACAGAAGAGCGAGATAAGAGCCTGCAAGTTGTGAAAGTCTCAGGTCATAAGCCCAGAGCGAACAAAGAGGTCGATGCTCTGTTGGCAGGTGAGCAATTTGACATTGATAAGCGTGATGGTGTGAAGTTTATTCGATTACTCGAACGACTATCCAAGCTATATGGCAATAGTGAAGATGGCTCAGAGTTAATATTCACCCTCAATAATCACGCTGATGTGAATCATACCTTTAATTTAAAAGAGATAAATAAAAGACTCGTTCACCAACTACACTTGCTATCTCCGTACCGGGCTGGCAACCTACCTTGGTTTAAAGAGCTTTTTTACGCCTACCGCAACCAACAAACAATCACGTTAAAGAAAGTCGTTAATCACCTGGGGCGCACTGTTGTTCATAAAGAAGTCAAGACAACGACCAAAACCAAGGCTGGGCAAGGGGCAACCAATAGCGCCTATTGTATTTTATCTTGCTACACCGACTTACCGCTTAAAGGGATTTTACTTCCGCTTACCTACTCCGAAAAAGATAGTGATGGCAATATTACCGTTTCTTTTAACTATAGAAATGGCATCGGCGGCTTCTTTAAAGTCCCCGTTTCTGATTTAGCTGTAGTCAAAGAAATTGAGCAATATTCTAAAGAGAGAGCAAACAAGCAGGCCAAGAAATATGAACGACTACTTTTAGCGAAAAGGAACCACCACGTCCCTAAAGATTGGGAAGGCATCAGCCCTATTTCAGCAGAGCTAATGCGGACTTGGTCTGTTGAAACAAACCATTACTACCTCTCTCTTCAATCGAGTCGCTGGCGAGAAATGACCAGTAACCAAGCCCATGCCGAAGGTGGAATTCAAGGCGCTCAAAGCTTACTCCAGAACGCGAAGGAAACGTTAGAGAGAAGTTACCTAAACGGGCATCCATTGCTAAATAAAGTCATCCTATCTCAGAGTATAGAAGTCATTGAAAACCTCGATAATGAAACGAGCTTAGAGCAAGCAAAAGATATTGTGGTGAAAAGGCGTGGTATTCCGATGTTGTCACACGATGAGTGGAAGAAAAAGCGCACAGCAAGCAATGCAAAAACCAACCCCAACGGTCTGACTTGTAATGGGCAACAAGCCATTAGTGATGGTAAAAATACGCAGCGAGAAACAAACTATGCAGTAGGCCTAAGCTTACCTTGTGCTGAATTTGATATGTGTTACAAGTGCCAATCAGCCAAGGCGGTAGATGACGTTGAAGCTGTTTATAGGCTCATTTCATACATAGATGTTCTTAAAGAAACACTTGATATGTACCCTGATGTGAAAAGTGATATTCATGAGAAAATTGAACAGTTTGAATATACGCTAGATGGGGCTAGTGACGATGTATTTGGCGAGGCTATGCAGCGATTTAATACCCAAGGTCGTCATCCAAGAGTCTCTTTCGACCACGCTCTTTTATCCTCATAGTAATGGAGGCTAAAATGATAAAACTCTCTGACCTTGAGCATCAAAATAAGCTTCTTAAAGCACAAAAAAATGTTGGCGCTCATGCAAATTACTTAATGGATGTCTTAAAGCCAGCCATTGAGCGTGGTAATTGGGATGAACTCGAAAGTCTTGAGATAGGCTTTACTGTTACGGGTGAATCATTAGGTAAAATTGGAGATAGTGAAGCTTGGAGAAACCTACAGCCTTATTTTGAGCCAAGAGCAAAGAAAACCATTACCATTGATTTTACGCTCGATGGTAAAGTTATTGAACGTAACCTAAAAAATCAGCTTAAAACCCTCTTACTTAAAATGATGTGGCTATCACCTCACAACCATTCATTTTTGACTCTTTGGCAAGCATTAAGCTACCTAAAGAAAGTCATTATCCCGCTTTTAAATGAAGGATATAACACCTTATCCGCTTTAGACTTTGATAGACTAGAAACTTGGGAATTAACAAGCTTTACCGACATCGACTTTGAAAGAGAGACAATTTACAAAGGGTTAAATCGCCTTTATAAAGAAGCAAGAGGCTTACCGTTTGAGGTTAACCTAAATAAAAAGCTTAACGCTTCTGACTTTGGTTTAGCAATCAAAGAATCCGAGCAATATACCGTCATTCCACAGAGGCTCTACTATCTTGGTCTTCAAAAGTCAGAAGCCCTGATTAATGAAGCTTATGCCCTGCGTGATGAGCTAGAGCAATTGGCAGAATATATCACCACCTACTTTGATAAGGCCTATGTAGGTTATGCTAAGTACCTGGTCAGTGGTGAGGCTAGACAAAAAAACGGTGGTATTACATGGCTCTTAAAAAAAGAACGCAACCAGCGCACCACTGCTTTTAAACAAGCCTTCACCGCCATGCATTCTCCAAATGAAGAAGAAATATTGACGCTTCTTCACCGTCACAAACCAGCGATACCGAGCAGCCACATTGATAACTTCCATACCGAACGTAAGCTAACGATTGGACAATGGACCATCACCAATCTCAGAGAGGCTCAATCGCTTTTTATAAAGCTCAATGGTGGCAGCCTATGGGGGTTAATGGCTCGAACAGGAATGAGAGCTGATGAGATGTATGACCTAAACACAGCTCAGGGCTGCACGACTGAGATAATAAAAAGGCAGAAGATACACGTTATCCATGCCAACCTATCAAAGACAGCGAAAGGCTCTCAATCAAAGCAAGATGAATTTGTCACTACTGAAATCGGCATGAAAGCGTATGAGGTTCTTCAAGCGCTACATGCACCACTAAGAAAGCGGCATCCAGACTCACAATCTTTTTTCCATAAAACAAAAGAAGACTGTAGTGAAATAACTCAGGTTCAACTAGGGAAACATTCTCAAGCTTGGTTTGAAAATGCTATGGGCGAAGAACTTGAGCTCACCAATGAAGACATTATTGACCTAAAAACATCTGACCCAAATTTATCGTTTGAAGTGGGTGTCGATTATAGGTTTTCAGGGCATCAACTTCGCCGCTCTTTTGCTTACTACTTAATTGGTTACGAACTTTGTAACTTTCCACAACTCAAACAGCAATTTAGTCATGTATCTATGGCAATGACCCGGCACTACGCTAAGAACGCCAGCAAGTTTCAAAAGCTCAGGAAAAAGAAGCAAAACCTTGCTAATGCCATTGATGAAGAAAGAATTGACCAGAAAGCCCGTGTTTATTTGAGCATCTATCAAAAACTGGCAAACAAAGAGCGAGTTGCAGGAGGCAAAGGTAAAGAGTTTGCTAAAAGCATGATGAAAACAGACCGTAACTTATTCAAGGATAAAGTTGATAATGACATGCTTTCTCTAAGCTATTGGAAAAAGCAAATTAGAGCTCAAAACCGCCACATTCATGCTGTTGCCCCAGGGGTATATTGTACTTCCACTACCTGTGGTTTAAGAACGCTAGTTAACCTAATGGAATGTGTAGACTGCAAGAATGATTACATTGTTGATGCCGTATTTGCCGAAGCAAAGCGTAAAGAAGCCGAAATTCACATGCTTTATGATATTGAAAACAACGAACTCACTCCTCAAACCGCCTCTGAATCTTACATAAAAGTTCAAGCTGCTGAACGCATTATGGATGATTTAGGTATCGACTTTGAGCCTGTCATTTTCCCTGATGAAGTTAAGAACTTACTCATCCCATACGGAGTGATTTAATAATGTCACAGATAACCAAAAATAAGCTAATCAAAGCATTGGAAAGGCTACTGGATGGTGATGTAACGAAGTTGGCATCAAAAGAGCTGCGTAATAAAGCTCGAAAGGGCAAGCTCAAAATCAACAACAGCAATGTTGAAAAAGAAGCCGGGCTTTCCGCTGGAGCACTCAGAAGGCATGATGACGTTGTTTTAATGATAAAAAATAAGTCATTAGAAGTACAAGTTTCTCAAGATGAAACAACTGACTCCCCAATTGAAGTTCTTCAAAAAGAAATAAAGTCACTGAAAGGTGAAAGAGCGCAAGCGAATAAAAAGAAAAAAGAATATTACGACGAAGCTCAAAGCCATAAGGAAACGTTAGCCGTTCAAGCTGCCACTCATATTAAGGTCGTTCAAGAACTTATGGGGATGTTACATGAAAGTCAGCGCGAAAAGGCAATGGATAAAATCGTATCGGCTCGTTCAGATAATATTATTGCTCCCCAATTTAGAAAACCAAAGTAGCTTTTAGCACTGTAACCTCAAAAGTCGTCCTGTTTAGTGCAATCACTAGACAGGACACTAAATTAACGATAAAAACGTACACTCTAACGTAATAAAAATGCACTAAAAAGGACGTAGCGAATAACGCTACGCCACATACCATTAATTGAGAAAGTAAGGACAAAACCAATGGCAATCGAAGCTGGACAAATCGCACCAGATTTTACCCTAAATGACCAAGACAATAACCCAGTGACGCTATCTGATTTTCAGGGAAAAAAGGTACTGCTCTATTTCTACCCACGCGCTTCAACACCCGGCTGCACAGTTCAGGCTAAAGGGTTACGAGATACTAAAGCTGAGTTAGATGCCCACAATGTAGTTGTTCTTGGTGTCAGCCCAGACACACCGCAAAAATTAACTAACTTTATCAACAAGCAAGAGCTTAACTTCACTTTGCTAGCCGATGAAGAGCACACTGTTTGTGAAAAGTACAATGTTTGGCAACTCAAGAAATTTATGGGCCGCGAAAATATGGGGGTAGTACGAACAAGCTTCCTGATTGATGAGTCTGGTAACCTTGAGCATGTATTTAACAAGTTCAAGACCAAAGATCACCATGAATTCGTATTAGACTACCTAAACAGCAAATAAGCTTCCACAAGCAATTAACTCTTAACTTGGGGACAGGCATGATTGGCTACATTCGAGTATCTGATTCACAAAGAGCCGATGGCGAATCACAAAGAGAAGCTATCAAGGCGTACGCTGCTAAACGTGGCATACAAATAACGGATTGGATAGAAGAGCACGTGTCTGCCACCAAGACAGAGTTGAGTGAGCGGAAGTTATTTTCTCTCATCACCTCTCAACAAAGTATCATTGTATCGGATATCACTCGGTTGGGTCGCCATAAAGTTATGGAGCTAGTCGGTGCCATTGGTCAAATAGCCTCATACGGTGAGCTACATTTAGCATACAACGACACCATCATAAGCTCAGAGAACGTTGATAATGCTGAAATCATTTTTACAGTTATTGGGCAGTCTTTTGCCAGCGCTGTAGAAGCCAAGAAGCGCTCTGAGCGAGCTAAAGCTGGTCACGCTAAACGTAAGGCCAAAGGGCTATCATCTGGCCGTCAAAAGGGACAGAAGGTGAAATCAAGGCTTGATGAGCATACAGCGTTTATATTGAACCTTCTCGACACCAAGGCCACCAAATCTGAAATTCTTAAGCAACTAAACGAACGTGGTGTATCGATTTCTAGAAGTAGATTTTACTCTTGGTTGGAAGCTAGGGGGTTGCATAACAAGAAAGCTGAGTTTCAGGTGGACATGTTCTCATAGCAAGCCTAGTTTGTCTGACGTCCCTCACTTTTCGCAAACTCGTTTTTGTCCCAAAGTTACTTAGAATTGTCGTTGTGGTGCACTCCATTTCTGGGGACGATGGGGGTTGTTTTGGTGAGCTTGCTCTCTGTACAAAGAAAAGAGGCTGACGTTCCAGCCTCTTTTAACTATCCACACTGTAATTGTATATTTAGCTCTTAACGCTTGGTTTAAGTCACATTCCCTTTCGCCTGAAGATATTGAATTAAAGGCGCATAATCGCCGACATCAGCTTGGCGTAAGCTCGCAATGTACTCACCCCGCTCTTGGCTTTGTTTATCCAAATCTGTATTGGACCAAACTAAAGGCTTTTGTTTGAGTAGTACCATTCGTATGTAGTCCGTCATCACGCGCGAGTGACGTCCGTTGCCGTTAGGAAAAGGGTGAATTTTAACTAACCTGTGCTGTATCCGAGCCGAGAGTTCTAGGCTGTCATAGTGTTCAAACTCAATCCAGCATTTGATGTCTTCCAGTAAGTTGTGTAAATCTGGCCGGATATTCAGCGGATCGACACCAATGTTCAACTCTCGGTGACGGTAGCTGCCGGCCCATTCCCACACATCACCAAGCAAACGTTGATGCAACTCTTCCACAAACGCCATAGAAAGAATGTCATCCATGCTGGTTTTAGGCGTCGTGGCTAACCAACTCAACCCTTGTAGTATGTTGGCATTTTCAAGCTCATTAAGCTCTTCGCGAGTCGTGATGTGATCAAATTTCAGCCCGGCAACATCATCGGCATTTAGTTGGGTTGCGCCCTCTGGTTCAACAAACAGACTCATTGGTATTTCTCCTGCAAACTGACTTTCCACAAATCTCGGGTGCTGCCCGTTTTAATCTCATTGGCTAATTGAACCAGCGCTTGCTGTTGTTGCTCTGAGGTTAACTGCTGTGCTTCTAAAAACATCGATTGGTGGCTCATGGCCAAACGCTGCTTGGCCAACTCCATAGCGCGCGCTTCTATCATGTCATCAATCGACTGACGCGGAATAATCGCATAAACCAGTTCGGCATCGAGCCCGCTCGCCAGTTGTTTAAGTTGTTTGAGTGTGATGGTTTCATCGGTTTCTTTACGCTCCAATATGGAGACTTGATTACGAGAGAGATTAAGACGTTCACCTAATTGCGCGCCCGACATCCCCAAGGCCTCACGGATACTGCGCACCCAACCATTTTTCGGCGGTTTAGGCACAGATAAACCGAGTAAAGCGCTGATTTTTGCTTTGACTTGCTTGAGTGCAACGGCATAGACACCGGATTTTTTCATAATTTTGTATCTCTAATTAAATACACTGTGATGACAATAG